>NZ_JNLQ01000002.1:907707-1210276 GCF_000703165.1 Butyrivibrio sp. AE3004 | reverse complement strand
TTTTACCATGTTTTTTCTCCATTCTCGTTACATGGTTATGGATATGAACATAACTAAACGTTCATATCCATAACTAGAATTTACTAATTAACCAAGTGATAATATACTACAGAATAGCTCATAAGTAAAACATATTTCTTTAAAAAAACAAATAGGCTTCTCTATCATTGTTTTACAGATAGAAAAGCCTATATTTACATCTTTATATCAATAATATAGTTCCCTAAAAAATTACTGCTCTATCTCGTACTCACAAGTAGCAAAGTCAGCCTTTAAGGCTACTCTGTTACCATCTTTTTCCCAAATAAATTTAAGTACAGAGCCGTCCTGCTCAAGTGTAAGCTTTGAATCAAAACCAAAAGCAGGATTAGTGTTGCGAAGTCTTAAAAGCTCAAGCTGCTTCTGCACAACAGGCTTCTTCATCATCCCAGCAATATCATCGTTTGTCAGGTTAGTGCGGTTGATTTCTTTATGTCCGCCTGCGCCTGCTCTCTTTACCGCTTCATAATCATTTTCGCCTGCAAACAGATCTAGATACCATACCTGAGGTTTTCCGGGCATGAACATCTGGACTGCTCTCGCAAAGAGCATCTTTTTATCCTCTGCCCCAAGTGCACTGTAATAAGTAGAGTTTACCTGATAATACATGTTCTTCTGTCCGTGCAGGTTCTTAACAAGTCCGCCGCGTCCCACTACTACCTCGATGAGCTTTTCAATCTCATCATCGGGAATGAATCCCTTAAGATCAAGTACCGGTATACCATCGTGACATCCGAGCATGTTTACAACACGGATATTCTTATCCATGAGTTCCTTAGCCCAACGTGCAAGTACCTCACCGTTTTTCTTCTCCATTGCATAAATAAGAAGCCCCGGAAGGAAGAAGTCATAGGTCATGTATCCTTTATCTGCAACCTTCTCATAGATTCCTGCGCCATAGCTGTCATGAATCTCAGGAAGGAGTCTTAAGCTGTTCTTATCGGCAATAGCCTTAACCTTTTCAAGGACATCCCATGTATCGGGTTCATTAAGGAAGTTCTTCTTGCCGGGTTCCTTAGGCGCATAGGCAAAAGCATCAAGTCTTACAATTGCAGCACCATATCCGGAAAGAGTCTTAAGTGTATTCTCATAATGGTCCCACACAAGCTCCGACTTTATGTTAAGGTCCATCTGGCCGAGATATTTTCTTCCGTTTGCAAGAAAATCAAGCACTGCCTCTTTATATTCTTCATATTTACCAAATTCAATTTCTTCGGGTTTCTTTCCCTCATCAAGGCCATCGCAGACACACTTGGCAATTCTCTCTGCAGTCATGTACTGCATTCTTCCGCCACCCTGTTCATCAGTATTTGAAACTGTGCCGTTCTTTTCCTTGAAATCCTCTACTGCGGATATGATATCCTGCGCATCGGGTCTTCTGTACTGAACTTCCTGATAAAAAGTATTCCAATAAGGAATCTCTTTTCCGTCAGGCATGCGGACCATGAGAGTGGGAAGTCCCGGCTTTCTGAAAAACATATCCTTTATATATTTCTCGTCAGGCTGGATATAGCCTTCGGGAGTCATCTCCCCACAGCCTTCCCAGAACTTATTCCAGTTGATGAAAAAGTCTGCATACTTTGACTTTTCACCGTTTTTCAAAAGATCCTGAAACTGAGGTGACAGAACTGATGCATGGTTCAAAATAAAATCAAGTTTAAGGTCAATTCCGAGTGCGCGAAGTCTGTCAAGATCCTCTTTTGATCCAAGTTCTCTGTTAATGCCGTAGTCAATTACCGAAAAGCCTCTGTCAAGATCAGTGTTGTATATACTCGGAAGAATGTAAAAAGAGCTGAATGTATCCTTGAACTCATCCTTTTCAAGCATTGTTACTATGTCACCGAGTGTACCGCCGCAGCTGTCCGGGTAGGCATTCAGCATAGGTCCGTTATCTACAAATTTACTCATTAAAAATCCTTTCTTAACCCCTCATCCGTCAGCTTCGCTGACACCTTCCCCCCAAGGGGAAGGCTTTTATTTTTTATTGAAAACTTTCTTTTCTTTCTTCCCCAAGGAAAGGCTTTTTATTCCATTATTGAAATCTTTCTTTTCTTTCCCAAGGAAAGGCTTTTTATTCCATTATTGAAATCTTTCTTTTCTTTCCCAAGGAAAGGCTTTTTATTCCATTATTGAAAGCTTTCTATTTTTTGCCTTCCCCCACGGGGGAAGGCTTTTTTCTCCTTTTCCCAAGGGGAAGGTTCCCAAAGGGCGGATGAGGGCCCTATATTTAAATATTCATTAGTTTCTTAAATTCATCGTAGCTTATGATCTCGCCCTGCTTGCTTACGATGATCTTCGCTTTATGTGCCTGAGCAACAAGCTTATTCTGCTCAAGTTCAAGAACCATCATTGTGAAAGGACTGTCGACCTTACCGTCACGTGCACGGCTTCTTCTGTGCTCAAGCGTCTCCTGCGGAGTGCTGTTAAGAAGAACCGGAATATCCACTTCCTTCATGCAGTCTGTGTTACCGTGTGTCCACTCGATGATGAGCACCTGTTTGTTTGACATGTCTACTTCATCGTACCAGAGAGTTGTCTCATCTCTTCCCATTCTCTTAAGCCAGAGCTTGTCCGCTCCGTTTTTGAATGCTGCAAGGATTGTATCAACCTCTGCAAAATCTGTTTCATTGGGAGTTCCAAGGTAAGCATCAAGTCCCTTCTTACCTGCATCAAGGTAAGATGCAAACCAGGGATACTCTTTTACATGCTCAGCGTTAGCATCATCATTCTGCTCCTGGAAGCCCTTGACGATCTTATAGTTTTCCTCATTCATGGCGCCGCCATCCACCATTCCTCTGATGCCTGACTGTCTGAAAGTGTGAAGCCTCTCAGCATCATTATACATAGGAATGCGATGAGGATAGTTATCACCGGACATTGTGTAGCTGCCGATTCCGGACTGCTCAAGCATATATGAAAGAAGTGAAGCTATTTCAGACTTACCAACGCCTGAGCCACCGCATACTGTGATTACGGCTCTTCCGTAAGGATTAGCAGATGTTACTTTAGAAAGCTCCTCCAATAATAGAGGGAAGATTGTCTTTGCCTTAGCAATATGACTGTCTCCTATCTCAATCTTATCTCCGGGCATGTCTCCATGCGGGATTTCTGCGGGAATCTGAATATCCTTTTCACCAAGTGTCTTAACCATGTCTGCGGTAACCGCATTCATCGGATTGATTTTGCCATAAACTGTGTTCATTTCCGGTTCCTTTCAAATTAAAAAATTAAAAATTTTTGTTGTTTTCAACTTTAACGCAAAAGTTTCTTATATTATGTGCATTTTCTAATTTTTGACAGCGCATTTTCGCTGTGATATTTTTACACTATAATCATTTTTGAACTTTTGTAAAGTTAAATTTTTATGACGACGGTTTTTTTATGATCACAATAAAAGAAATTGCAAAGCAACTTAATATGAGTACGACTACGGTTTCCAACGTTATTCACGGAAAAACGGGCGAGGTATCTCCCGCTACAATAAAAATTGTAGAAGATTACCTGAAAAAGGTAGATTACGTTCCAAATATCAACGCAAGAAACCTGGCGCAGAATGAATCCAAAATTATCGGAGTAGCTCTTAAGGCAAGAGCCGATAAGTATGAGAATCTACTCATGGATCCCTTCGTATCAGAACTGATCGGCGGTATTGAGGAATCAATCAGAAATGCCGGTTATTTCATGATGCTGTACATCTCAAGCGATACAGCTGAAATAATGCGTCATGTATCAACCTGGAATGTGGATGGTCTTCTTTTGTTCGGTATGATAGATAATGACGGAATCCGTGTCAGCGAAAGGTATAAAAAGCCGATTGTCTGCATCGACACCTACAGTATTGAAGGTCTTAAGCACTTCATAAATGTAGGACTCAATGACAGGCAGGGGTGCTTTGATATGGTCAACTATATGATAAAACAGGGCCACAAAAAGATTGCCTTCCTCTCAGATAATATGAAGGGCGTTGACTATGAACGCTTCTCAGGATATAAATACGCTCTTGAAGGAAACGGCATACACTATGAAGATGACTGGTTCCTAAAGCTACGTCCCAGAAGGGATGAGATTGACGATTCTCTGGCAGAAATCTGTAAAAGAGCGCCGGAGTTTGATGCCATAATGTGTGTATCTGATTTGTATGCGGTTCAGGTAATGTGCGCTCTTGAGGATTTCGGTATGAGCATTCCCGATGACATCTCAATAGCAGGCTTTGATGACACACTCCTTGGCCAGCTCCACCGCCCTGCACTTACGACCGTGCATCAGGATGTAAAGCAAAAAGGAGTCGTTGCAACAGATATTCTTCTTAAGAGGATCAAGGGTGAAAAGACTCCTAAGCAGGTTCAGCTTCCCACAGAGCTGATCATCCGGGACACTGTAAGATCACTTATATAATAATTTTTGATAACAATAATAGAGTATTTCCCCTACCATATTCGGTAGAGAAAAGATATAAACACCTGTAAATTGTGCCATAAGCAGTTTACAGGTGTTTTTGTATACAACCTACACAACGAAATCAGGGTATTCAGCGAAAACGTTTGAGCATTTTGTATAGCACTTTACCAAAACCTTTTATGAAAATTTAAGAAATTAAATTATGTTACACAAAGCCAGTAATAATCAGCTTTTACGCATAAGGTGTTGATAAATCAACAAAAAATTTAAATTTAACTATTGTATTTTACCGTTCTTCGTGATATTTTAATTTCAGCATAAAACTTATGCGCAAAAGTAACCGCTAATCAAATTGCTTGGTTAGCAAAGTGCACAATAAGGAGGGTAACATGAAAAAGAAAGTATTATCCATGCTTCTTGCTGGAACAATGGTTCTTAGCATGACAGCTTGCGGTGGTTCAAATGCAGACACTACTGCTGACACTGCTGCTGACACAGCAGAATCAACTGCTGAGGCTTCAACAGAGGAGACTGCTGCAGAAGAGACAACTGAAGAGACAGCTACTGAGGCGTCATCTGACACAACAGCTGCTGCAGGAGCTATTCGTCTTCTCAATGGTAAGCCTGAAATCAACGATCAGCTTTTAGAGCTTGCTGAGCTTTACAAGTCTGAAACAGGTAACGAAGTTTCTATCGAGACAATCGGTGGTGACACAAGTGCCGGTGATGAGCTTAAGAAAATGTACCAGGCTGACAACATGCCTGACATCTTCGTTATCGAAGCAAACCAGGCAGCTACATGGGACGGCATGCTTGCTGACCTTGCTGGCGAAGAATGGACAGATAAGACAGGATTCGAGCTCGTTGATGCTAACATGGGCACAATCGGATTCCCTTACACAGTAGAAGCTACTGCTCTTGGTTATAACGCAGACGTACTTAAGGCTGCAGGTGTTGATCCCGCTTCTCTTACAAGCCCTGATGCTTGGAAGACAGCTTGCGAGACACTTGATTCCAAGAAGGATGAGCTTGGCATCACAGCTGTATTTGGTTGGTGCGCTGAGCCTGCAAACCTTGGATGGTCTTCAGGTACACACGTATTTGGTCAGTATCTTGATGCAGGTCTTAAGGCTGACGATACAACTTACATCGACATGCTTAATGACGGTGGTAAGATTGACACAGACAGAATGACAAAGTTCGCTGAGTTCATCGGCATGATGAATCAGTACTCAGATCCTAACCTTCTTGTAGACGGTACATATGATAATCAGGTTGCCGGCTTCAAGGATGGCAAATATGCATTCATCACACAGGGTAACTGGTGTGTAACATCTCCTGAAGATGTAAACTTCGAAGTAGGCTTCGCTCCTTACGCTTTCGAAGATGGCATCAACACAATCATTGCAGGACCTCCGTCATACTGGGTAGCTTATAAGGATGGTAACGTTGACGCTGCTAAGGCATTCTTCAACTGGTGCGCAGGCGATTCTGCACAGGATATCCTTGTAAACAAGGCTGGTCTTGTATCTCCTTTCGATGATTGCCAGTACGAAGCAACAAATCCTTTCTACAAGAGCATGAAGAGCTACATCGATGCAGGCAACTACAGCGGATGGCACACAATGCTTAAGAAGGACGGTCTTCAGAATGAGACATGTCAGGTATTCGCTGACTATGCTAAGGGAACAATTGCAGACGCTGCAGAGTTCACAGACAAGATTTCTAAGGTTATTACAGGTTATTACAACAACTAATACTAAAAATTTCAACCGGGGCAGGGCTAAATGCTCTGCCCCAATTTTTCACTAAATTTGGAATATAGCAAATAATTTTGAGGCAAAAGCAAAGGCTTTCTTCAATCTAAAGGAGATTAAGTTATGAAAACACCATCTGCTAGTAAGCAAGTTATGTCAATCCTATTCCTGATTGCCGGTGTTGCACTTGTTATTTGGTCTTTGGCGATGGATATCATGGGTTCAGGTGTGTCGTATCGCGGAGCCACTTTAGTGCTTGGGGCTGTCGGCATCATTGCAGGACTTTACTTCTATCCTACTATTAAGCATCATCGTACGATTATCAATATCATTTTCCTGTTCCCGCTTCTTTTTGCTTTTGCGGTAACAGTAATCATTCCTCTCGTTCTTGGTATCGGTTATTCCTTTACTGACTGGGACGGAATCAGAGTAAAAAACGCAGTTGGCGTTGCAAATTATACCAGAATGTTCACACAGGCAAGTTTCCTGTGGTCAATATTCATCACATTCCTTTTCGTAGTATTTAACATGATCCTTGTTAATCTGGTTGCATTTTTACTTGCTCTTCTTTGCACCTCCAGAATCAAGGGACTTGGCTTCTTCAGAGCCGCTTATTTCCTTCCGAACCTTATCGGAGGTATCGTACTTGGTTATATTTGGAACTTCATTTTCAGTAATGTTGTAACAGAGCTTTTAAATACCCAGTACTCTATGCTTGCGGATACAAAAACAGCATTCCTTGCTATTATCATCGTATATATCTGGCAGTATGCAGGTTATATAATGCTCATCTATATTACCGGTCTTAATACTATCCCCGGTGACGTTCTTGAGGCATCTGCCATCGACGGAGCTAATCCTTTACAGACTCTTTTCGAAATAAAGATTCCTATGATTGCTCCTACAATTACAATTTGTACATTCCTTACACTTACAAGTGCATTCAAACAGTTCGATGTTAACCTTGCATTAACAAACGGTACAGGTTCAGTTGATATCCTTGGTAACTACCTTACAAACGGTACCGAAATGCTCGCTCTTAACATTTACAACACAGCAGTTATCAAGAACGAATACGCATTTGGCGAAGCTAAGGCCGTTCTGTTCTTCATAATTCTTGCATGTGTATCAATTTTACAGGTTCGTATATCTAATAAGAAGGAGGTTGAATTATAATGCATACAAAAGAAAAAACTTCAAGCGTTGTAATAAGACTTGCAATTGCAATTATTATAGCTGCATATGTTCTGTTTCCCTTCTTCCTGGTTGTTGTAAACTCATTTAAGCAGTCAGCAGACATCACTTCAAATCCCATCGGATTTAACGGTGTTTCATTTGCTCAGTTCTCACAGAACATGAATGATGTTATTAACAACAAGAGCTTTACCTTCTGGCAGACATTTGGTTATTCAGCTCTCATCACCATCCTGTCTCTTGTACTTCTTGCAGTACTTGGTTCCATGGCAGCATGGGTTATCTGCCGTAACAAGACAGTTTGGTCAAATGTTATTTACTTTACATTCATCGCATCAATGATCATTCCTTTCCAGGTAGTTATGCTTCCTCTTATCTCTACTTTCAGAGATGTAGGAAAATTTGTAGGAATCCCGATGCTTAAGTCCGTTCCCGGTATCGTATTTGCATACCTCGGATTCGGTGGTGCTATGACAGTATTCATTCTTGTTGGATTTATTAAGGGAATTCCTTTTGATCTTGAAGAAGCTGCATCAATTGACGGTTGCTCACCCGAGCAGGTATTCTTCAAAGTAATCTTCCCTCTTCTCTCACCCGTTATTACTACAGTAACAATTCTTAACGGTATGTGGATTTGGAACGATTACCTTCTCCCTTCAATGATGCTTGGTCAGAATGGTCCGGTTAAGACACTTCCTGTTGCAGTTCAGGCTTTCGTTGGTTCATACGTAAAGCAGTGGAACCTTATCCTGGCAGCTGCACTCCTTGCAATCCTGCCTATGGTTATTCTCTTCCTTATCGCTCAGAAACAGATTATGGAAGGTATGATCGAGGGTGCTGTAAAGGGATGATGATTTCAGCTTACTAAACCCATTTCCATATAAAAAGAACTTGGCAGTTCGCCTCTGCCAAGTTCTTTTTTTGTCTTATGTAAATGCTACTGTTTATTCATAGTTTATCTATGAATACAGATTCACTCCAATATTTTTGAAATAATTTCAGCGCACTTCTCAAGGTCTGCCGTTTCTTCGTTAGCCTCTGAAAATCTTCCGAGTGTATTACTGTCTATATCAAGTACACCTATCACTCTTCCATCTTCACTTCGAAGCGGAATAACTATCTCCGATCTTGCTTCGCTGTCACATGCAATATATCCTGCAAATTCAGATACATCGGGAACTATGAGTGTCTTATCTTCAGCTGCAGAAACTCCACATACCCCGCGTCCCAAAGCTATATGTGTACAGGCCACCTTTCCCTGAAAGGGTCCGAGTATAAGTTCATTTTTTTCACTGTTTTCTCTATCTGTGTCAAAAAGCTTTTCCTTATCTGTTTCGCCTTTTTTTGCCAAAAGATAAAATCCAACCCAGCTTACATCAGGGAGCTGATCCCATATACATGCCGCTACATTAGACAAATTTGTTATATACCAATCCTTATCGTCTATTACAGCTTCAACATAATTATAAATTGCCATTTTAAATCTACTCCTCCATATTATCGATTGCAAAACCATGCTTTTGCTCATTATTTTGATTGTTTATATACAATTAAATTAGCAAAAATATAATAACACATAAATATTACTTCGACTATTGCAAGTGTATTTTTTCTAATAACAAGACCGCATCCCGATAATTGGAATGCGGTCCTTTGTATCCTATATTAAATTTTCAATTACATTATTTGTATACATGTACTCTTATAGCTGCTACCTGCTTATCCTTTGTAGCATAAACTACAGTTTCACCCTCGGACTCGCCCTTGATCACGCCGCGGCTTACAGAAACAACAGAGTCA
Organism: Butyrivibrio sp. AE3004; assembly: GCF_000703165.1. Classification (NCBI taxonomy): domain Bacteria; kingdom Bacillati; phylum Bacillota; class Clostridia; order Lachnospirales; family Lachnospiraceae; genus Butyrivibrio; species Butyrivibrio sp. AE3004. The sequence goes on along the minus strand of NZ_JNLQ01000002.1, from coordinate 1,201,088 downwards.
TTATCACTGTACCACTGTACATTATCAATTGTTGCAACGCCGGAAGGCTTTGAGAATACTTTCAGCTGCATTGAAGCGCCAACCTTGATGGATACAGCAGAATCGTTAAGCCACAGCTTGGTTACTGTTTTACCTGAGCCTGAGCTTGAACCCTTAACTGTTACATTGATTACTGCTTCGTAGCCACTGCTCTTATCTGTAATAGTAATTTCTGCGTCTCCACCCTTTTTGGCCGTAATGAGACCTTTCTTACTAACTGTAGCTACCGACTTGTCATCAGAGCTGTATCTTACCTTTGTCTTTGAAAGGGTCTTGCTTCCCTTCTTAACTTTAATCTGGAGCTTTTGTCCCTTAGACATAGTTACATCTTTTTCAGTTCCATCTTCAGTTACTTTTACCGTAACCTTCTTGGTTGCTGCCTGGATCTGATATGACGGAACCGCCATAATGCAAAGCATTGCAACCATCAACATTGATAATGCAACTGATAAGATTCTTTTTACTCTACTTCCCATGATAACCACACCCTTTCTAAATGAAACAATAATGCGCACCGATTATTAGTTTACATTTACCATAATACAAGCATCTTTTCCGCCCTTTTGTGCATGAACCCGTACTGAACCATGGCCAACTGCTCTGATATTTCCGTTCTGGTCAACGGTTGCTATATCAGCGTTTTCACTTGTCCACACAACACTGCCTCCGGTGCCTGTTTCTTTTATGTAAACTCTTGCTGTATATCCTTCTCCAACTTCAAGTGTAATTGACGGTACATTCAGCCAGATCTTCTGAACTGATACCTTCTTACCACTGCCACTGTTTCCACCATTTACTTCGACAGAAACGGTTGCTGTATAATCACTATTTTTGTCCTTAATCTCTATTTCAGCATCTCCGCCTTTTTTAGCTGTAATAAGGCCGCTCTTTGAAACTGAAATTACAGATTTTCCGCTAACCTTATAGGTTACTTTTGTCTTTCCGAGAGTCTTGCTGCCCTTTTTTACAACAAGCTGAATCTTCTGGCCATTTGACATACTTATGTCTTTTTCTCCGCCATCTTCGGTCACCTTAACTGTTACTTTCTTCACAGCAGCCTGTGCAGGAATTGCTATAATACATAGCATAGCAGCCATTGTAACCGCCAACATTGTTGCAAGTATTCTTTTAAATTTGCATCCCATAATGAACACCCCCTTTAGTGTATTTATATACATGGCCGATTTTCAGTCACGGCCATTGCAACCGATTCCCTCTATATTCCGGTCACACCCGGTACTTATTTCCTTATGCCAAGGCTTCTGATACGACTTGAGCTATAACTGCTATAGCTTGATTTTGATCTGTTGCTACTATAACTGCTCGAACTGCTACTGCTTGAGCTTTTGTAGCTTGAGCTACTACTTGAGCTTTTGTAACTTGAGCTACTGCTTGAACTTCTGTAGCCTGAGCTACTACTTGAACTACTACTTGAGCTACTACTGCTCTTTTTTTCAGCACCCTTTACATAAACCATGATGCAGGCATCTCTGCCATCCTTATTGGCGTGTATCCTGACATTTCCTTCTTTAAGAGCTTTGATAAGTCCGCCATTTACTGTAGCTATCTTACTATCCTGACTATTCCACCTCACATTATTAACAGTTGCGCTGCGATCCGGCCTTGAAAAAACTTTACATTGATGTGTCTGACCAACAGAAAGCGTTACTGAAGGAGCATCTAACCAAAGCTTGGAGGAATTTGTAGTTGTATTTGAATTTCCTCCTGTTTTCTTTACATACACATAGATGGTTGCGATATAATCACTTTCCTTATCCTCAATTTCAATTTCGCATTCGCCACCTTTTTTAGCAGTAATAACACCTTTTTTTGAGACAGATGCTACTGAGCTTTTAGTCGAACTATAGAATGCAGATGTCTTTGAAACAGTTGTTCCTGCTTTTCTAAGCCTGATCTGAGCTTTCTCCCCTTTTCTTAAGTTAACTTCATTTTCTCCGCCTATCTCCGTAAGCTTTACTGTAACCTTTTTGGTTGCAGCCTGAGCACGATATGAAGGAACAGCTATAAAAACCAACATTGCCGTCATCACTATCGCAATTAGTGCTGCAATGGTTTTCTTCAGATATCCCTTTTCCCCCATTTAAACTTTCTCCTTTCGTTTGCTATCATATGCGTACTATTTTTGCTATGTTTCTTTTAGATTATTATTATCATGTTTCAATATATTAGTAAACGAGTTGACTTAAACATTAACCAACATTTAAGAATTCCTTTATAGTTCCTTAAAACAAGCGATTTTTTAGTATATTATTTTTATAAAAAATGCGCCAAAGCATTAAAATCATGCATATAATTTCAAAAAGTTCAGCATGATAAAACTACTTTAGCGCATTGTCATTCTAATTACAGTTCTGACGGGCCTCTTTTAAATACCTCGTCCAGATTCTTAACCATTTTTAATTTTACGGACTTGATTTCCAGACCGCCCTGAGCAAAATAGAATTTCAGATAGAAGTTACTGTTAAATATTTCATTCATACTTATCGTAACCGTTTTGAAATCCTTATCCATTCCGGTGAGCGTAACTGTCTTTATCAGATTCTTGTCCTGGAATACAGAAACGGGAAGCTGGGCTACATCAGGCTGATTATCAGCTCGCAGTACAAGCTCCAGTTCTGCCATACATTTATGCTTTGAATTTATGATAAATGCTGTGGTTTCGCCCTTCTCAACCTTGATCTTCGATACATCAAGTTCTACCTCATCACGGTCAAAGGAAGCCTTAACCATATCCTGCAATTTTGAATCCTCTGCAGATACTGCTGCAGCCAGCTCCTTATCAAGTGCAGATTCCTCACCCAGCATATGTCTGTAAGCAGGTGTTTTTAAAAGGAAGTTGCAGATGTTTATTGCACTTCTGACAAGTTCGGCTCTTGTTAATCTTCCTTGCTTTAAAGCAACAGGAAGATCGTCACCATTAGAATTGTCTCCGGCGTTACCGTTAACCATGTTAAGGTCATTCTGAGCACGAACCTGAGCGGACACATTCTGATAGTTACCGGGAGCACCGGCCTCATCATTGCCCATAGCCCACCAGTCTGTCATAACAATTCCGTCATATTCCCACTCACCTCTGAGAATGGTTGTTAAAAGGTCATAACTACTTGCAGTCCAGATTCCGTTTACCGGTCCGTAGGTACTCATGATAGCTCGGGCACCTCCTTCACGAACGGCAATCTCAAAGCCCTTCAGATAGATTTCACGAAGTGCTCTTTCGGAAACTACATTATCGACATTATGTCTCTTAAATTCCTGGGTGTTACCGGCGAAATGCTTTATAACTCCGGTAACATCATATTTATGCATCCCCTTAAGCTGTGCTGAAACAAGCTTACCTGTAAGCAGCGGATCCTCTGAAAAATACTCGAAATTTCTACCATTAAGCGGATTTCTGTGGATGTTCATTCCTGGGCCAAGTAGCGCATCGATTTTATTTTTTCTAAGGTCCAATGCTTCCCATGAAAAGAGCTCTTCATTTATCTCTTCATTGAATGTACATGCAAGGCAGGTTCCGTTAGGTAGCGAAAATGCGTGAGTTCCACAGTCCATTCTTATTCCGCTGGGGCCATCAGAACATCCTCCTATCGGAATTCCAAAATCCGAAAGCTTCTCGGTAACCCCGCCGAAAGCACCTGCAATACCCGCAGTTACTTTAGGAGAGCACATTCCTTCACCGCGCATCATGGCACAAAGATCACTATCGGAAAGCTGTGCTATAAAGCCCTCCATAGAGACATTTTTTTCCTCTACATCCTTTAACTTAAATCCCTTATCACCTGTATAAGGAAGTGCCTTTGGAAGTCTTTCTTTCCTCTTTTTATTCGGATCAAGAGTTCTTGTGGGTACTTTCTCATATACCTTTGCGCAAAGTCCCAAAGCTTCCTCGGGCTTTATGCGCTCAAATTCCTTAACAGGAGCCAGGGCCTCCTCACATTTGCAGATAACTTCTGTTTTCTCAAGTGTAAATTCGCCTGCCAGTTCAGCGTTTCTGACATCTGTTCCGACATAAACCCTGTAGGTTCCCTTCTCCATAACATATGATGACTTGTGTTTTGTTTTTCCGCTGTCATCATAGGAAGACAACCAGTACTTGGGTATGTCAAAGCAGGTGCACTGCATCTGTCCGGCACCAAGAAGATCGGTTTTTGAAAAGCCGCACAAAACTCTCTTGGACTTTCCAAGCACTCCCTGAGGAGCTTCAACATAAACCTGTACAACTTCTTTTCCGGAAATATCACCTGTATTGGTAACCAATACCTCCAGTGAGATACCCTCAATCTCATCATAGGAGAATTCACCTATACCAACATCAAATGTGGTATAAGAAAGTCCAAATCCAAAGGGATAAAAAACAGAATCCTTATCAAAAGTTTCAAAATAACGATATCCCACATATATATCTTCAGACTGAAAATTTCTCTTATCTGATCCAAAATTTTCAGTTGAAGGATACTTTGAAATATCCTTTGCGATTGTATCAGAAAGCTTTCCGGAAGGAGTCACAGCACCTGAAAGTACATCGAGAACGGCATTTCCGCCTTCCTGACCTCCCTGCCATACGTAAAGCACAGCGTCAGGTCCGATTTCCTCAACCCACTTCATGTCTATGATATTTCCTACATTGAGAAGAACTATGGTTTTTGAGAAAGCTTCGCATACCTTCTTAAGAGATGCCTTCTCTTCATCCGTAAGAAGATAACTACCCTGCTCATTTTTATTATCCTGGTCTTCTCCTGCTGTTCTTCCGATTATAAAAACCGCAACCTCTGATTCCTCTGCAGCCTTTTTGGCAAATTCGTCACTAAAAGGCATTTCCTTTTGGAACCAGGGCTCTGCTGCCCAACCGATTCCTGTATCAAAAGGATTCTCTTTTACAAAAGCTTCGTATGCTTTTCGAACAGTAAGGTTCATTTTAAATTTCTTTGAAGCTTCGAGTGCTTCATAAATTCCGACAACATAGTCTACATTGACCATACCGCCCGAGCCTGTTCCACTCTTATAATAATTCATCTGGCTTCTGCCGAAAACAGAAAGCTTTGTTCCCTTTTTAAGCGGCAGTGTATTATTGTCGTTTTTTAAAAGAACAATGCCCTCTGCGGCTGCAGCTCTTGCTGTCTTCTTGAATTTCTCTATATCCCAGTTTTTTGCCATATATCACCTCATATAAAAATACTTAGAAGATTGAATTTAAACATTTATTTCAGCGATAAGTCCAAGCTCAGCTTTATTTGCTTCAAGGATAGGATTTACAACTTCGTTAAGGAATCTCTCAACCTGATGAGCACTGCATCCTGTATACTTCTTGGGATCCATGCACTCCTTAATCTTTTCCTCTGTCATATGGAAAGCAGGATCCTTAACGATCATTTCAAGCAGATCATTGTCAAGTCCGTCCTTCTTTACATGATCACCTGCGATCATTGAAAGCTCTCTGATCTTTTCATGGAGTTCCTGTCTGTTACCGCCAAGCTTCACTGCATCCATCATGATATTCTCTGTAGCCATGAAAGGAAGCTCAGACATAAGTCTCTTCTCGATAACCTTGGGATAAACCACAAGTCCGTCTGTTACGTTCATGCAAAGATCCAGAATACCGTCAATTGCAAGGAAACCTTCGGGAATTGAAAGTCTCTTGTTAGCAGAGTCATCAAGTGTTCTCTCAAACCACTGTGAGATCTCTGTGATAGCGGGATTGAGTGTATCTACGATCACGTATCTTGAAAGAGAACAGATTCTCTCACTTCTCATAGGATTTCTCTTGTAAGCCATTGCAGATGAACCGATCTGCTTTGCTTCATGGGGTTCTTCCACCTCTTTGAGGTGCTGAAGGAGTCTTATATCCTGAGCCATCTTGGTTGCTGAAGAAGCAATGCCTGCAAGAACATTTACAATCTTCATGTCAATCTTACGGCTATAGGTCTGTCCTGATACAGCCATGCAGCCCTTAAAGCCCATCTTGTCTGCCAGCATTGGATCAAGCTTATCAACCTTTGCGAGGTCACCGTCAAAAAGCTCAAGGAAAGATGCCTGTGTACCTGTTGTTCCCTTAGAGCCGAGAAGCTTCATATTATCAAGAACATAGTCAAGGTCCTCCAGATCTATTGTAAAATCCTGAAGCCACAGTGATGCTCTCTTACCTACTGTTGTGGGCTGTGCAGGCTGAAAATGTGTGAATCCGAGTGTAGGAAGATCCTTGTATTCATCAGCAAACTTTGCAAGACTTGCAATCACATTAAGCAGCTTTTTACGAACAAGCTTAAGTGCCTCTGTCATGATAATAATATCTGTATTATCTCCGACATAGCAGCTTGTTGCTCCAAGATGTATGATCCCTGCTGCCTTGGGACACTGCTGGCCATATGCATAAACATGACTCATTACATCATGGCGTACTTCTTTCTCACGTGCCTTGGCAACATCATAATTGATATCTTCAGAATGAGCTTTGAGTTCATCAATCTGCTCCTGTGTGATATTAAGGCCAAGTTCCTTTTCTATTTCAGCAAGTGCGATCCACAGTTTTCTCCAGGTTCTGAATTTCATATCCTGTGAAAAAATGTATTGCATTTCCTTGCTTGCATAACGCTCAGAAAGCGGACTGCTGTAACGATCTGTACTCATATTAATCCTCCTTTAAATAAAAAAGCGATTTACGCGTAGCTTCACGTTGTTCTCGCTACGCTACGTACGAACTCTCATCCATTTATCGCTCAAATTCTCCGCGAATATCCTCATCCGGTGGTGCAACAGGATAGTCTCCTGTGAAACAACCTTTGCAAATATCAAATTTATGTCCGACTATCTCTTCAAGGCGTTCCTCTTTCAGATATCCAAGAGAATCTGCCCCGATAATTTTGCAAATTTCGTCAATGCTTCTATTATAAGCGATCAGCTGGTCTCTGGCAGGCACGTCCGTTCCGAAGTAACATGGCCATAAAAACGGTGGTGAGCTTACACGCATATGAACTTCCGTAGCGCCTGCTTCACGAAGCATCCTTACTATTCTGTCAGAGGTTGTTCCTCGAACAATTGAGTCATCTATCATGATAACACGTTTACCCTTAACTGCGTTACTAAGTGCGTTGAGCTTTACCTGAACGCTGCTCTCACGGCTCTTTTGTCCGGGTTTTATGAAGGTTCTTCCGATATACTGATTTTTTACAAAAGCCTGACCGTATGGTATTCCTGATTCCATTGAATAACCAAGAGCCGCACAATTTCCGGATTCCGGAACCCCGACAACAACATCTGCCTCTACAGGTGAATCCATTGCCAAAAAGCGTCCTGCCTTTATTCTAGACTCATATACACTTACGCCGTCTATGATGCTGTCAGGTCTTGCAAAATAAATATACTCAAAAATGCAATGACCATGCTTAACACTGCCACACATCTGTCTGTTGGACTCAATGCCCTTCTGAGGTGAAATTGTCACAATCTCACCCGGTTCCACATCTCTTATAAACTCTGCACCTATTGTATCAAGAGCACAGGTCTCTGATGCCAGAATGTAGCAGTTATCCCTCTTACCGATAACAAGAGGTCTGAACCCGTTGGGGTCTCTTGCTCCTATAAGCTTTCTGGGAGACATTACAACAAGTGAATATGCACCCTTTATTTTCTGCATTGCGTTTGCAACGGCACGCTCAACACTTGGCGTATTAAGTCTCTCCCTTGCGATGTGGTATGCAATTACCTCAGAGTCGATGGTAGTCTGAAAAATCGCGCCGGTGTAAGCAAGTTCCTCTCTAAGCTCCGGAGCATTAACCAGGTTACCGTTATGGGCCATCGCAAGTGTCCCCTTAACGTAATTAAGGACAAGGGGCTGAGCGTTTTCTCTGGTGCTGCTGCCTGCTGTGGAATATCTCACATGCCCTACACCTATATCACCATGCATCCCTGAAAGAATATCATGATTAAACGCTTCATTAACCAGTCCCATGTCCTTATGACTCGTTACTTTTCCTTTGGGTCCCATTGTCTCGCTGACAGCAATACCGCAGCTCTCCTGCCCTCTATGCTGAAGTGACAACAACCCGTAGTAGATAGACTGAGCGACATCACCGCCATCGAAATCATACATTCCGAAAACGCCGCATTCTTCACCTATCTTATCGTTTTCATTATAAAATATTTCTGCCATAGTCTTTTTCCCGTAAATATTGTAATGCCATCCGCACTGATCTCATAGTGCAATAGCATTGCGTAAAATATTTGGACCAACAATCACAATACTACAATATCTTATTTTTATGTGCAACAAATAAATGTCGATATCATGCATATCTATGCACAATACCGACATTTCACTTATGCTCCGGGATATCTTTGTTCAAACCGATCAACCATAGCAAGAATTTCCTGTCTGTAGATCGGATACTGTTTAACAAGATCCTCGATTTCATTTTTAGCATTACCGGCTACAACATCACGGTTATAGTCCATCTGCTTTCTCAATTGTTGTCTCTGTTCAATAAGCTCGTGGCGAATCTCAACCTCTTCGCCATGATTAACAAGCGCAATTGCCTGGTGTATCCATATCTCCGGATCCTTGATGCGATATTTTCTGAGTGCAAATACAAGGTCTCTCTGATTTATGTCGAGCTGTCTTGTTGCCATCGCAAAACGCTCACGCTCAGTTTTTTCCTGAAGATATTTATCATAAAGCTGGATAAGTTCCCTGGAATTATTCACACCGTATTTCATGCATTCGTAATCTATAACATTTCTGCTGTTTATGTAACGGATTTTTACGGTATTCTCCAGTTGTATCAGTCTGGCTATGGTATTAAGTACTACCTTTTTTTCTCTTCTAAGATCATGAATCTTCTGATTAAGAAACAGGAAGGATAAAGCAGCCACAATTATAGCAACCATATATCCATATATAACATTTAGTTTAAGAGCAAGAGAAAGAATTGCCAGGGAAACAGTAATAACGCCAAGGGCAACCGCTACTATCAGCATAAGCTTTTGCATGTTTTCAGAGGTAACCTCAATATCCGCCTTTCTGAAATCGTATGCCTGCCGCTCCTCATCAAGACGTTTTAAATCATTTTTTACCTTCCGGTGATATTCCTCAGCTTCCTTAAGTGCTTCAGCTCCTTTTTTTACCTGTTTTTGCAGGCGATCGATCTTTTCAAACTCCTGATCTGTCATCCTGCTTTTTCTTTGATTAAAGTTCTTTTGCTGGTTCTCACTGTCTATTATTCTCTGTGCACATTCATTTATCTCAGCTCTGTTTTCGGGAGGAAGAGAATCTATCTCCTCCATGTCACGAAGATGTGATGTCACTATGCGATACTCGAACTGAAGTGCATCCATATCCCTGCTGGCCTCAGCCATCTGCTGCAGACAGTTTTCAACATATTCCTGCCTCTGCTCGGGATCGTCTATGTCTATATTTTTTCTCGTATAGACAATATCATTCCAGTTTTCAAGCTCATTTTGCTGATGACGTTCCTGACGATATGTACTTTTTTTCTTGAAAATATCAAAGAACCCCATTACTCAACCAATCCCCGGTACTCTTCCTTCATATCTGTGGTAATACGCTCCACCTCATCGTAATATTCGCTCATCTTCGCTCCCGAGCGATACAATTCCAAACTCCGAAGCTTTATGTTGGCGCTGCTTGCATCGTAAAGGTCATTTGCCTCATCCATACGCTGCTCAAGCTTTAGCGAAAGATTATGCGCCTCTTTATGAGCGCCGATAAATGCAACATACTCTTTTTCATCCATGATCATGCGCTTAGCTGCAAGATATCCTAAATAAGACTCATCATCTCCGCCATCCTCCCATGCCTTATGGAATAATTCAGCCGCTCTGTCATACATGAAAAGATGTGCATACATCACGCCCTGATTATGCTCTATTTTTGCTTTGACGTTTTTATCCATCTCCGACATATGCTTCTGCAGATAGCCATATTCCGCAAATGCCTGGTGAAGATGCCCCTGTTTCATAAGATATTCAGCTCTGGACATCCGCTTTTCATAAATGTCCATATCGGCATTATTCTTAAGGATCTCTTCTACAGAGCTTATCTCTTCCTTAGAAGAATAGCCCACATATTCCAAAATCAATCCCGCAAAGGCTGCTGCCGAACAATTATGTACAAGCATGCTTCGAAGCTCATCCGAAAGCTTACGAAGCGAGAGTTCGTCGCTTATCCAATCCACAAGACTCATATCAAATGAATCCGTATCTATAAGAAAAGCATTCTGCGTAATACAGTAGCACAATTCCTCTATTGAATAGATTCTGCGACCTATTTTCTCAAGATAATATGGTTTTAATGCGTACCTTCCGGTACAAAGTATAGGTGCACTCATACCGAAATCTCCTCATCAAAAAACATGCCGGAGGATTCAAATAATTCTCCGAATCCCATATCTTCTATATGTATATTAACCTTATCTGCTGCGCTCATCGAAACCTTCATCCTGACTCTTGTAGCTCTGGGCGGACGCTCCGGAAGGCCTTCAAGCTCAATTCTGTGTGTGTGTTTATCTCCTGCCGTAAGTGGTGTTATGACTATATCCAGCCAGTTCTCATCATCAAGGATCATATCCATTGAAGTTGTAACATCAAACCAGTTCTCACCGGCATCCAGAAGCGCATGATATACTTCCTGTCCCTGTTTTTTTACCATGATACCAAGATTGGACTTTAGCTTGCCGGCATCAAGAAGCACATATCTTCCCGCTCTGTCGCTTGGTCCAACCTTTTCCCTTGCAGCTATGCTGGCACCTTTACTAAAAAGGTTATTGCCCTGAAATACTCTTCTCGTTCTGCACAAATACTCAAGAGATTTGGACATCCACTGCTCTCTGAAGCCATCACCCAAAAGGAATACGGAACTTACAATCCTGCCCTCCATAAGTCCCTCGGAAAATTCCAAAAATCTGCTATCAAGCCTGGTCACCTGTTTAGCCCTGTCATCGGTATTCTCTGAAAGCTTTCCCTCTGAAAGAGCCATTTGATCATAAGTACTCTTGTCTATTGTAACAACGATCGGTTTGGTCCTGTGATTGAGCTTCATATCATAAACTGTCATCTCTCCAAAGCTGTAATCGCAGGCGATTACAGCATGGGAAAGCAGTTCATCAGGCTGATAAAGCATGTAATGATAAAGGCTGTCCTCATAGCTCTGGTAAAATGCATTTTTAACGGGAAGTGACAGTGCACCTGTAACCTCCGATAAAACTTCTATCATTCTGGAATCCATTGTCCTTGTAGTAAAGGCGATAGCATCCACCATATCCATAGACATCTCCATGGATAAAAGAGACAATGTTCTTTTTACAAACAATGTAAGAAGAGAGACCGGGTCATATCCTGTCCCGTCAACATCAACGCGCTTTCCGCATCTGGCATTCTCTATCAGATTATCGACTCTTACGCCCTCTCCCGACTCAATCTTGGAAATGGCCTCTTTTCCGTAAAACCACTGATTGACATCCTTTCTCTTGCAAAGAACGGTAGGTATGTTGTATGCCTCAGCTCCCGCAAGCGTTGATAAGGTTTCGGGCAGATCAGAATCAGATGCAAGAAAACTAATCTGGGAAACTTCCTCCCCCAGATCATATCCAAGCACGTATCTTCTTGCAGTTTTTGATTCTCTGAAAAATGACATAATTTAAAGCATCCTAAATAGTTTATTTGTGAGGAACCGCTTCTTGTAGTATTCAGCAAGAAGTCTGTCCACGGTATCATAATCCTGAAGAGTCTTACCTATCATAATATCGTTTATAATAGAATATCTTCCAGCTACCGTATCCTGAACAATATCATTCTTGGATATTGTTCCGCTTTCAGTAAGCTTACCTCCGCGTCCGTTATAATTCTCTTCTGTTATGTAGTACTGAATCTGCTCACCAAAGAACAGAATAAACGACGCATCGAAAATTCCCTGATACATTTCCTGCATTGGTACTGTCTTGTATTCCTCATTTTCATCCTCACTGGAAATGTAGTGAACAATACATTTTGTTCCGGGAGTGGTACGATATTCAATTATTGATTTATCGCAAAACCGTTGCATTTCCGGAAGCTCATTCTGATAGTACATAAAGAATGAGAAAAAGATATCTTTATCCAAAAAGCTCTTCAGAAATGCTCTCACAATGGCAGGCTCCGTTTTGAGGTTGTCATGATTGGATTCCGTAAGGAATCTGAGATATGCCATCTTGCACACATCAGGCAGTGTTACACCTTCCCTGGCAAGAGCCCCTATCCTCTCAAATACGTAGCTGTCGGTTACCATGTTATCAACAAAATAGTCATGAGCACACTTTGCAATAAATGCTCTCTCCAGCTCATCACCACCACCGCTTTTTTCGACATAGCCTTTGAAAAGCTCTATCTTATCACCGATATGAGCACCTGTATAAAGCAGCTGCACAAGCATTCTCTTTGCAAGTCCATAGGAATCTATTCCGGTTGAAACCGCAGTCTTCCAAAGGTCCCTCATCTCTTTGATGGTCCCGGTATAGCTCTCTGTAAGGAATGCTATTAACTGGTCATCATATTTGGACTGTGCGAAGGCATACCAGGCTATCCTTGAGTTATCCTCCGTGCATTCAAGAGAATCATTGTCCAAAAGTCTTCCGCACAGTCTCATGACAACTCTCGGATCGAGCTTATATGTTCCAAATCTGCTAACAAGGTTATAGGCTTTCTCGTAGTTGCCGGACATAACCATGAGCTCAAACATATTACTTCTGTCAGCGGTACCAAGCTTATCAAGCTCAACTTCATCCATGTATTCGGATAACTGACGTTCAAAGTTATTATCGTAGTAAAATCTGATAAGACTCTCTCTTATCCTTCTTCTGCATATACCTCTGATCTGCGGGCTCTCAGCCAGTTCCCTGTACCTTCCCACATTTTCCATTGTGATGGTATAGGAATTTTTCTCAAGCTCTCCCAAAAACAGATCTATGCTCACCTGCCCTTTTTGAATATAAGGCACAGCATAGGAAGCAAGCTGTCCCACGAGCATAAGCTTAGAATTACTGAAAGGAATTCCCTCAGCAAATCTGTAATCGTCTACGTCCGAAAGAAAAACAGAGTAATCACTGCCGTACAAAGGTACATATGCAACGCCTGAAACAAGAGGATATTCAACTTCTTTCTCAAGCTTGTCATAGACAACAATTACTTTTGTCATGCGATCATTGTCTGTTTTTATCTCATTACTGTAGAGGATGCGCATAACCTTATCACAGTTACTTGCATCGACCATCTGTCTGGTAAGAAGATTTTTATATAAATAACCAAGGTCCTTATTTATCCGGCCCTTATCAAGCTGTTCAAGCAGATATCTCTCAATCTGGATCCTGTAAGAATCATAAAGATCCGGATATTCATCTCTGTGCTCATGAAGATATCTGTAAAGTATTGCATTCTTCTCATAATCAAGGTCACTCTGATATGAAAAGAACATGAGAACCATCTTGGAAATATCACATGGAAGCATCCCATCCTCATCAAGGTAAATGGAAGCCATATAATATTCGTAAAGCCTCGTTATGTGAAGTTCGTTGTCAACGCCAAGAGCATACCAGGCAAAAGCCTTCTTATCCGTTCTGTTACCTTTTATCAAAAGCGAGCAGACGGCTTCCAAGGATTCCTTATCCTCTCTGAGCTCATAGCATTGCATGAGAATTCTGCAAAGCCTCTCGTTATAGTTCCTCTCCCTGGAGCCGAGATAAACAACCTGATCGATCAGTGCAGGCTGAAGTATTCTCTTCTTCGCTCCGTACTGAAGTGTCTGAAGTTCAAATTCTCCCATTCTTGAAAGCATTGTGGGAGACTCTGTCATAATATTCAGACTCTCTATAAATAGAATTGGACTTCTGCAGCCATCATAAAATTGCTGTTCCAAAAGCATCCATCTGCTTGAAAGGCTGGACGAATATTCCTCTGAAATATAAAGAAGAAGCCACGCTATTCTCCAGTTATCCGAATTTCTGGAAAAGATTCCCTCCATCATTCGGGAAACTTCATTTATCGAGTACTCATCCCTTGTAATTAGTGTAGTAAGGTACAGATAATAACAATAAAGCGTATCATTATCGGGATATTCCTCTTCCAAAACAGTCTTCATCTGGTCGAGTATCCATTTCCCCTCACTGACTCTTGAAGCAGTGATAAGATACTGGGCAGTATAGAGTCTGAATGCGGGATCCTTTGAGTCTATCGCATTCATTCTGTTTACAAGCTTACCGCTCTCAGACAGCCATTCTCTGGAGCCTATTTTTTTGCTTCTAAACGCCTCATAGGTTTTGACAAGCTCTACCGTCAGCTTCTTTTTCTCCATCTCCGTTGTTGACAGATGCTCTATTCCGAGATTCATCCTGACAGTTACGGGAATTACCACCTTTGTGTACGGTGTCTGGAAAGTAACAGCGCCATAATTATTACCGTCGTGCAACATATCTGCATCAATCCTGAATTTAAAGAAGCAGTTATTACCGATAAAATCATTGTCGGTTATATCCAGTGAGTCAGCAGACAGAAATGGCCCGTCAAACAATACTTCAAGGCGTGTATAACCCCAACCGTTTCTCGTAAGCATAATTGTATGCTCAGATACAGCTGTCGGATTTTTTATATCTATCTCGGTCCTGTCCGGAATATAAGAAATAGGCTGTTTTTTCTTTATGGAAATAAGAAACTCTTCCATGTTGGGTTCTGACATTGGAATAGCAGAAAGTCCACGATAGAGACTTTCAAATCCATCATCATTTTCCTCAAAAACATGGATAAACTCATCCGAATAGAAAAGCTTTTTGGCTTCATCCCAGTCTGTTTTTGCCAGATTCACAAAGTGAAACATGTTGCGAATCGGTCCCATGCTGGACATAACATGGCTTATCTCCACGCTTACAACAAAAGGAAGCTGATATTCTCCCTGATTTGAAATTACGTTGAACTCGCCCTTTATGGCATCTCCGGCACTTAAACCCGAGCCGTCGAATCTGTAGCCAACTTCATATTCATATCCGGAAAAATCAGCTGTTATGACCTGCATCCTGAGTTCAGAGCTGGAAACTACTCCCTGAACCGGTTTGTCCTTAGGTCCATAGATAATAAAGCTTCCCTCTGCGATCTCACCGGGCTTGATATTGAGTTCCAGCCTGGGAAGAGAGAAACTTAAAGATCTTTCATTATTTTCAAATTGTCCGTTTAATATGCGATCAATAATACTATTCACGAAAAGATTCCCCGAAGAAAACATATTCCTAGCTATTATACCATAAAATAAAGCTACTCAAAATTTTTGAGCAGCTTTATTTTATAATATTTTTAATCCTGCCTCAGTGCCTCAATCGGATCCATTCTGGCAGCTCTTCTTGCCGGATATATTCCAAAGAAAAGACCGTCCGCTATAGAAATAGAAACTACAAGGATCACATTTGAAAAACTGATGATAGGTGGAAATGACATAAACATTCCTACCACTTTTGTAAAAATAAACCCAAAAAGCATTCCTATCATACCACCAAGCAATGTGATAACTGCCGACTCTGTAAGAAATTGCAGCAATATGTAGGATGTTCTGGCACCGAGAGATTTTCTGATACCGATTTCCCTTGTCCTCTCAGTTACAGTTACAGTCATTATATTCATAACTCCTATGCCGCCAACAAGAAGGGAAATAGCAGCTATTAGTGCTACCACCAGAGTAACAATATTCAGAATATTGTTATACGCTCCCGCTATACTTGCAAAGGACTGTATCTGAACCGCACCTTCTCCTCTCACATCAATAATGTTCTCGGTAGCACTTTTTGCCTTTAAGGCAGTTTCATCAGCTGTTCCGGGCGTTGCATACACCTTAAAGCTTGTTATCTTATCGCCTGCCTGTCCCAGCTTTTCTGTCAAAAAAGTATATGGCACATAAAGCGAAATCCAATAGTATGCCTGCTCTTTTTTTCTCACTGCTTCACGTGCATTTTTGATTTCTTCATCCTTACTCTTTGTAACACCGATGACTGCACATTCCAGACTTTTGGGTCCTACATTTAGCGTAAAGCTTTTTTCCAAAACATCATCCGTATAAAAAAGCAATATTGCATCTTCCTGGGACAATACACATACAGCTGCCCCGGAATCAACCTCATCCTGCCTGAAAAATCTCCCCGAATACATTCCTTCGGTATTTTCTCTGGCAATATCAGGCATACCACCGGTAAGTCCAACATTACTCTCCTGCCTTTCGGTTACTATAGTTCCGTTCGCGCTAAGCGAATTTGTTATTCCGAGAACTTCGGGCACTGCTTCCTTTATTTTCTGTAAATCCCCGGATTCCAAATATCTGTCAGTTTTCTTTGCATCAATGTTGATAGTAATCCCGCCTGCAGACATATCATCAAGTGAGGAGTTTACATATCCCTTCATTCCGTTTCCTATTGAAAGAATAGTAATTACCGATGCTATACCTATGATTATACCGAGCATTGTAAGAAATGTTCGGCCTTTATTCTGTTTTATGCTGGAAATTGCACTTTTTAAATATTCCATAAGCCTTCATCCATTCTTAGACCAGTCTTTTTTCTAATCAGCAGGGCGCTTCCTCAGTTACGTGAAAGGGCATCTATAGGCTTTAATTTAGCGGCTTTCCTTGCAGGATATATTCCGAAAAACAATCCTATCATTATGGAAAAAGCTGCAGCACCCGTCACTATAACCGGGTCAATTACAGGCTTTAGATCAAGGAGTATGCAGCCCACATAAGCAACACCTATGCCCAGCGCTATCCCCACTATTCCTCCCATAAGAGAAATGATTGCTGACTCTGCAAGAAATTGCACCATAATGGCCTTTGTTCTCGCACCTATTGATTTCCTGATACCAATCTCTCTTGTTCTCTCCGTTACCGAAACCAGCATTATATTCATAACACCAATTCCTCCTACAAGAAGAGATATCGCCGCAACAAGCGACATGAATGCGGTGATAGCGCTCATTATCTGATCAACCTGGCCGGAAACATCCGACATACTCATGTAAAAAACAGCATCCTTACCGCGGAGGCCAAGCCTGTTTTCAAGAAATCTGGAAATACTTTTTACTATCGTATCAGGCTGATCCGATTTCCAAAAAATTTCCATAGTAGAGAACTCTGACGCATCTCTTCCAAAAGCATTTGCGTATGTGGTGAGTGGCATTTCAACCATTGCAAAATACCCTTCCATTTCAAGCATCTGCATGATCATATTTGACCAGTCTTCCTTGACACCGACTACTTCAAGTTCAACCGATGAGCCTTCAATCGACATTTCAAGAGTCTTCCCGACTGCATCCTTTGTCCCGAAAAGATGCTGCGCATCATTTTCCATAAGAACACATACTTTTGCAGCCTGATTCACCTGGTCTTCCGTAAAATAATTACCTGTCTTTATCTTGGTTCCAACAGAATACTGATAATCTGCACCTGCTGCAGTTATTGCTGCGTCATAGGCTCCTCTGTTGCCTGTAACAACCCCCATCTCAGAAGTTGAAAAGGTCGCACCCAAAAGACCCGGAAATTCTTCTTTTACAGCTTTAATATCCTCATTATTAAGCCATCTGTCGGAAACAGAAGCATCAATATAAATATCAGCAACATTACCACCGATAGCACTGACCTCATCGGCAACATAGGCCGACATTCCGTTACCTATCGTAATAACAGCTATAACCGACGCAATTCCAATTATGATTCCAAGCATAGTAAGACATGTTCGCATCTTATTGCCCAGAATATTTTTCATAGCACTTTCTATGTATTCAAAAAAAGTATCCATAGAGCCTTCCGTTATTCTGCGCTGCTTACCGCTGTTACCTTTGTGCCTTCAGTAAGTGTTGTGGGATCATCTGTGACTATTTCATCACCTTCCTTTATTCCTTCGGTAACCTCTGCATCTGTTGTTGTGGAAAGCCCGATAGTTACAGGTCTTCTTACAAGTACACCATCCTCTATAACAAATACATAATCTCCAACAGAATCAGTTCCGATATATTCATAAGGAACCACAACTACACCTTCCGCTTTATCGGTATGTATCTTATTGCCCGCTTCAACTCCGAGAATTATGCTGTCATCAGGATTTTTAATCTTTATCTGTCCATCAACCACCGGTACTCCGCTCGAGTTGTTTTTTGCAGTTCCGGAAATTTTTGAAACCTCACCCTCGTATTGTTTTCCGTTTATTGTGACATCAACCTTCTGGCCTTTTTTGATCTTGCTAAGATCAGACTTTGATATCTGAATATCTACCCTTACATCATCCGTACTTTCAATTGTCATTACCTTTGTACCGGGAGTGACGGTTGCACCCTCCTCCGTACCGATCTCTGTAATTACACCTGAAAAATCTGCTTTGATTCCGCCCTGTACAGCCTCAATATCCGCAATGGTATCTGTATTTTCAAGTTCAGCAAGTTCTCTTTGTGCCGCAAGTGAACTCTTTTCACCGGCAGTAAGAGCACCAAGCTCAGCTGAGGACTGTTCGCTAAGATCCTGTTTTTCCTCATTCAGAGCCGTAATCTGTCTGTTCCACTCCTGGATTTCAGGGTCATTGCTTATGGCATATGTCACTTCAGCTATAGCATCCTGGATTTCCAGTGCCATCTGGCTTTCACCGTCATCTGTTCTTCTTTCGTTTGGTGCCTCATTTTTCTGTGCAGCATCATAGCTGTCAGAAACACGATTTTGATCCACGTCCTGACTGACCTTTTGAAGATCCGTAAGTGTCTGATTCATTCTGGATGTTTTTTCCTGAATCTTATCATTAAGAGCATCCACTTCTTTTGTAATCACATCAAGACGATTGTTTATATCATGAATACTTCTTCCCTCAAGGACATCAGTTGCTTTGCCGTTCTTTTCGATACTACCGCTGTAGCTTCCGTTTGCCTGTTGAAGATTTAGCTCTGCCTGCTTTTTTGTTTTTTCAAGATTCGCTTCATCATAAGCGTAGATCACATCACCCTTGCCTACTCTGTCACCAACGGTCAGTCCAAGTTTACCGATAGGTGCCTGAAGCTTTGCGTAATAAGTTTTAGTCTCGTCCGAGGCCACATTACCACTTATCGAAACGATTACCTCTATATCACCTTTACCGACTTTAGTAATGTTTACGGATTTTGGTGCATTTTTTGCTTTGATATTTGCAAAAACAATACCTCCTATAACGAGTGCTGCAACACCAAGTACTATAAATTTTAAATAGCCTTTTTTCTTACCGGGTACGTAGGTTTCGTTATTCTCAGTAGTAATCCCCTCTGCTGTTTCCGAGCTATTTCTCTTTTTCTTTCCAAAAACCAGATTCATACTCTCTCCTCTTCTATAAACACATAATTACAATGAAAAGCTTTCATTTATCTCGTCATTAGCAATTTTTCCATCACTAATGGTAATTATCCTCTTCGCCTGTTTGGCTATTCCCGGATCATGTGTGATAAGAATAACCGTACGCCCCTCTGCATAAAGATTCTTGATCGTATTTATTATTTCTTTACTGGATCCGCTATCAAGATTTCCTGTTGGTTCATCCGCAAGCAGAATAGGCGGAGCCTGAGCAATTGCTCTTGCTATGGCAACTCTTTGCTGCTGACCACCTGAAAGTTCGGAAGGCTTGTGCGTCATTCTTTTTCCAAGTCCTACATGCTCCAAAGCCGCAACGGATAACTCTCTCCGCTTTTTCTTCGGAACACCTCTGTACATCAAAGGCAGCTCGACATTTTCAAGCGCAGTAAGTGACTGTATCAGATTAAAGCCCTGGAAAATAAATCCAATCTCCCTGTTTCGCACATCTGACTGTTCATCATCTGTCATATGTGACACATCCATACCATGCAAAAGATACTTTCCACTGGTTGGCGTATCCAGACAGCCAAGCATATTCATCAATGTGGATTTGCCCGAACCGGACTGACCGATAATGGCCACAAATTCCCCTTCTTCTATTGTAAGACTCACATGATCAAGAGCCCTGACTTCATTTTCACCGGGATTATATATCTTGCATATATCTTTCACTTCGACTAATGCCGGCATTATTTCCTCCAACCTTCTTTTTTCAATAAATAAACATTTTATATTCTATACCAAATCTATATATCAAACAATCATAAACCACTACATATTGATTGAATTGTACACCACTAACAACCATAATATATAACGTAATGAAATACAAGATGTCTTCATATCATTCTTTTATGTCACATGATAAAAAATAATATCACGCAAAAAAGCAGACCGGATTCCTTACACGAAATCCGGTCTGTTTTGCACTCATTTTAAATTATTTTGCAAGAAGCATCATTATATCATTGCTTCTCTGTACAAATTTTGTCATGGACTCTGCATCAAGAGGAGCATTCTGAATACGTGCAAGGTCATAGAGCTGCTCGCAAATTGTATTTACGTTTTCCCCTTCTTTGTTATCCATTACATATTTAACAAGTGGATGATTTGCATTTAGAATAAGTGTCTGACCACCCATTCCAAGATCACCCATCATCATGCCGTTTGCAGCATACATTTTCATCATATCCTGCATACGACGGGTTTCTTCGGAAACAGTAAGCATTGAGGAAATCTTCTTATCCTTAAGCTTTTCAATCTTAACTGTAAGCTGTTCATTTTTAACAGCCTTTTTCATCTGCTCTCCGATTGTCTTCTCAATCTCTTCGAATTCCTTCTCAGCCTTCTTGGAGGTCTTGCTCTTAAAGGTATCTGTAAGATCAGCATCGATTCTCTGGAATCTGATATCCTGATTTTTTGACTCAAGCTGCTGTATGAAAGGCACATCTATATTGTGATTGAGTATGAAAGCATCCATCTTCTGCGCCTTAAACATATTGATGTACTGGCTCTGCTGCTGTTCATCCGTAACGTAATAAATAGTGCGGGGCTCTTTTTCCTTATCGTCTTCCTTGGAATCCGTGTTAGCTTCACCCTCGCCATTTACTGCATTTCCGTTTTCATCAACAACCTCGGCCTCAACCTTATTACCGTTTTCATCCTTAGCTTCTTCTGCTGCAGCAGCCTCTTCAGCTTCCTTATTGATCTGAAGAGCTTCGGGAAGTGTTAAATATTTGCCGTCAAGGTTCTTGAAAAGAATATAATCATTCATCTTCTCACAGAACTTGTCATCCTTTAAGCAGCCATACTTAATGAAAGGTGAGATATCTTCCCAATATTTGTCATAGTTTTCCTTATCGGTTTTGCAAAGACCTGCAAGCTTCTCAGCCACCTTCTTGGAAATGTAATCTGAGATTTTCTTAACAAAACCATCATTCTGAAGTGCGCTTCTTGAAACGTTAAGAGGCAGGTCAGGACAATCGATAACTCCCTTAAGAAGCATTAAATATTCAGGTATAACTTCCTTTATATTATCAGCAATGAATACCTGGTTATTGTACAGCTTTATCACACCTTCAGCGGATTCAAACTCCATGTTGATCTTGGGGAAGTAAAGAATACCCTTTAAGTTGAAAGGATAATCCATGTTGAGGTGAATCCAGAAAAGAGGCTCCTTATAATCTCTGAAAACTTTTCTGTAAAACTCCTTATACTCATCATCGGTACAATCCTTGGGTGTCTTAGCCCAAAGAGGATGAGTATCGTTAAGAAGCTGAGGTCTTCTGCGGATCTTAAGCTTTTTCTCCTCTTCCTTCTTCTCTTCACCTTCTTTACCGGAATCGGTATTAGTCTCTTCCTTTTTCTCCGGCTCAATAACTTCAATTACAATATCGTCATCGCGTTTCTCTGATTCCTTTATTGTCTCAGTGCCTTCTTCGTTCTCTCTGCTAAGGTAAATCTCATAAGGCATAAATGAACAGTATTTCTCTATTACTTCACGAGCCTTATACTCATTGCAGAACTCAAGGCAGTCATCTGAAAGATGAAGTGTGATGGTTGTACCCACTTCCTTCTTTTCGCCGTCCTTCATCTCAAAATCAGATCCGCCGTCACAGGTCCAGTGTACTGATGCAGCATCTGATTTATATGAAAGTGTATCTATTTCAACATAATCGGAAACCATAAATGTTGAGTAAAATCCAAGTCCGAAATGTCCTATAATCTGGTCAGCATTTGCTTTATCCTTGTACTTGTTAAGGAAGTCCGTAGCACCGGAAAAAGCTACCTGGTTAATGTATTCCTCAACCTCTTCGGCTGTCATACCGATACCGTTATCTATAATCTTGATAGTCTTTTCCTTATCATTAAGAACAATATCCACACGGGGCTTAAAGCCATCGGGAAGTGTGTACTCACCCATCATGTCCATCTTGCGGATCTTGGTGATGGCATCACATGCATTTGAAACCACTTCTCTGTAAAAAATATCATGATCCGAATACAACCATTTCTTTATTATAGGGAACATGTTCTCAGAATTGATTGAAAGATTACCTCTTTTTTCCATTTGTATTGCCTCCGTAAATCATCGCAGTTACAAAATATATTATCCTGCGTTTTTCATATATTAAGGTGGATATATCAATGTTCTATTAGTTGTAGAATACCCACAAATATGAGTTTAAAACTGACCACGTTAAATGTCAATAAAAAATTAGCACTCAATCAAAATGAGTGCTAACAAAATGGTCTCAAATTTATATTTTTATGCATAATTTAACAAAACCAGCCATTTTTATAATATAGATTAAATAATTATAAACTGCCTTACAATTCTATAAACTCCATTTAATATTATGTTATTTCGTCTAAAATGATATTAGTAGAAAAAACATTAAGTGGCTAAGGCCGCGCATGGAGGTTATGATATGGCAGGTAGAAATAATACAAAAGTAAAGAAAAGTATTAGTAAAACTCTTCTGATAAGCCTTATGCCGATCATTGTAATTGGTATTGTGGCTATCATCATGTTCCTGACGCTGAGTGCAAAGAGCACCATTACAGAAATCACTCTTATGGATCTTGCCGCAGAAACCAAAGCAAATGCTTTAGATCTTGGCACTCCTTTCAAAATGCTTACAGCAAAATTCGGTGAATACTGCGACACAATGGAGCAGGTTCCTTTTGAAGATCATGACGCAATGTTAAAATATATTGAGCCCTCTGCTGAGTATAAGGCAGTCGAAAACTCCGGTATTTATATCGGCTTCTCAGATGATACATATATATTTGCTAATCACTCTGTTCAGGATTCATCCTGGAAACCGACAGAGCGCGAATGGTACAAACAGGGCCTTGGAAACGAAACCTTTGTAACAACAGATCCTTATGTGGATTCATCAACAAACTCACTTTGTGTAACCTTCGTGCGACAGAATGACTTTTACAATGGTGAATTTGGTGTCTGTGCTGCTGACGTATTTCTTACAGATCTTCAGAGCTCCGTATCAGAGTTAAAGCCCATGAAAACCGGTGGTTCCATGGTCATGGGTGGAGATTACATTATTTCATTCTTTGATAGTTCATTAAACGGAGTCAGGATTTCCGAAGCAAATAATGCATACTTAACAGAACTTAAGGCTTATGTTGAAAGCGGTTCCGAAGAGCCTATACTCATTAAGCAGGATGGTTCAAGTGACGAGTATTATATCTGTGCATATCCGATTCAGGGAACTCCCTGGACTCTTATTTCCTCAATAAGTAAGAATGAAGTACAGGCTTCCTCAAATAGATTCATGAGAATTGCCATGATTGCAATGATTCTTCTTATTGCCCTTATTGTTATCGTAATTCTCTTTACAATAAACAGAGTAATCACAAAGCCTGTTAAAGGTCTTTCAGAAAGCATCCTTAAGATTTCAGGCGGTGATTTCACTACCAAGATGCCTGCAGACAAAGGTGATGAGATCGGTCTTATCAGTAAAGAGATGGACAATTATGTTCATATCATGAACACAACCATCAATTCCATTCAGAGTAAGGCTGAACAGTTGAAAATGGACTCCTCCTCTTCAAGAGATGCTTCCGGTAAAATGTCAGAAGGCGCAAATGAGCAGTCCATCTCAATGGGCCAGATTCAGACTACCATGGATGATATCGCAAATGCAGTAAGTGAGCTTGCAAACAATGCAACACAGCTTGCAGGTGCTGTTGCAGATCTTACAGACAGCGGAACACGAACCAATGAGATCATGCTTGAATTGGTGGACCAGGCTGATATCGGACAGCATGATATGAATACGGTTCAGTCAAATATGGATGAGATCAATTCTTCAATGAATGAAATGAATGACGTTGTTTCAACCGTAGGTGAATCCGCTGATAAGATTACTGAGATTGTCGCAATGATCGACTCTATTTCACAACAGACTAATCTCCTCTCACTCAATGCCAGCATTGAAGCTGCAAGAGCAGGAGAAGCCGGCAAAGGTTTTGCGGTTGTTGCTGATGAAATCGGTAAGCTTGCGCAGAACAGCCAGGATGCCACAAAAGAAATCAGCAGCATCATATCCGAGATCACACAGCTTATACACAATCTTGCTGCCAAGTCTCAGGCCAATATGGATGCCATAAATAAAAACAGCGAAGCAGTTGCAAAAGCAGGTGACAGTTTCAACAAGATTTATGAAGATCTTAATACTACCGCTGCTACCATGAAAGATATGATAAGTATGATGGGTAATGTAAACGATATCGCTTCCAGCGTGGCAGCCATTTCGGAAGAACAGTCCGCAAGCTCCGAGGAAGTTACCGCTACCGTTACCTCCCTTGCTCAAAGTGCCCAGGATATTGCAACCGAATCCAAAGGCGTGGAAGATGCAGCAAATTCCGTATCAGATTCAGCTGTATCGATCAATGATGAGCTGAGTAAGTTCATTATCTAATATTATTAAAAAAAGCTCCCCTATCACACCGATACATGTGACAGGGGAGCTTTTTTCTTTTAGAATTTGTAATGGTCGCTAATCTTACTTTTTTTCACCTTGGTCTTTTTGTGATCATAAAAGGTGCCCTTTATCTTACATTTATTTAAGACAACGCCCTTTCCGGAATAGTTGCCACAGTCACCCTTGAATGTGCAGTTTGTGATCTTTACAGTCTTGGCAACAACCTTATTGTTTGAATTGAAATAAGGATTAAGAATATTGAAGGCAAAAAATTGTCCGTTTTTATCGCCCTTCTTTTTACAGGTAATGGTGGTATTTTTAATCGTTATATTTTTGCAAACAGAATTCTTGGGAACATTACCGCCGTTTGTATTGGGCTCTATCAAAATGCCACACTGAGGTGCTGCGCCGTTAGCCTTTTTTATTGTGCATTTATCTATCACGACATTACTTGCAGCAACTATAGCAATATTGTTTCGTCTGTTATTTGAAACCGTGCAGTTCTTTATGTTGATGTTACTGCACCCGGGTAATGAGCCATCACTGTTTGATGAGCCAAGATAAATACCATCTCCCCAGCAATCGGTTATATTCACATCAGTAATGGTTATGTTATTGCAATCCTTAACACTGATTCCATGACCCTCATCACTGTTTACTCTGCTGTGTCCATTTCTGTTTCCGACTATTTTGCCGCCATTTCCTTCAAGGCAAAAGCCGCTAGCCCTTACATCAATCGCACCAAATTCATCAAACTTAGTGGGAAGGACATTTAAAACCGTCCCCTTCGAAAACCTGAAGGTTATATTTGGCTTATCTACATAAATACCGATTCCCGTGCCTGAAAAATCAAGAATGTCTATATCATAAGTACCATCACCAAATACAACTGTTCCGCCACCGGCTTCACTTGCTTTTTCAAGTGCATCCTTAATTGCCTGTCTGTCTCCCTTTCCATCATTCACCTTAGCTCCAAAGTCCTCAGGTTTAAATTCTCCTGCCGCTTTTACGTTTACGGCAGCGGGAGCTGATATGCCAATTGCAGGTACTGAAATTACTGCAGCCATTAACATTGATAAAGCTTTTGTTTTAACCCTCATAAGAAACCCTCCTTATCCTCATTCGCTGTAATGTTTTCTATATATTTCGAAGAAACTGCGAGTCTTAACATTCTCCGATTCCGTTACATGAATCTTTCTATACAGATCCTCATTCAGCACTCTTGAAAGCTTGGAAGCAAATGCATCATATTTCTCTCCGAAAACTTCCTGCTTTTTCTCTTCAACAATCCTGACCTTATTTGCTTCGGTCTCTTCTCTGTTAAAGGTACTGATACACTTTAAGATAACATATGCATCATCTGTCTCTATGATGCTACTCACTTCACCGTTATCAAGATTGAATGCGGCAGTCTCAATTTCAGCTGACACATCACCCTTTCCAATAGTTACAGTGCCTTCCTCTGCCTGGTTATATTCCTCCATTAAAACAGAAAAATCTGTACCCTCTCTGACCTGCCGAAGTATCTGCTCCGCAGTATTTTTTACTGCACTCCTTTCCGAATCTTCAAAAGCAATTTTCTGCCCCATTGAATCAAGCTTCCAGGTATTAAGTACTATCTGCTCAACAGTAATGGTGCGGGCCTCGTCATCACTTATTTCAGGATTGATGTCTCTTATTATGTAATCATAGAGCTTATCTGCGGTTGCATATTCCTCATACATGATAACAAGCTGCTCTTCTGTAATATGCCCCATCGCCTTCTTTTCATCTTCATTTAATGAAGAGTAATACTCAGAGGCAGCTGCTTTTGCCTTAGCTGTTTCATCTTCCGAAAGTTCAATCCCTGATTCCCTGGCAAGCAGGTTCATGGCTTTTACCTGGGCGACTGTAGAGAGACATTTATCCTTGATATAGTTCTCCATATCGCTGTCACCTACAGTAACATTCCAGATATCTGTTCCAAAACCTGTTTCAAAGGTATTTTGTGAATTCACAAGGTACACCAAATATTCAGGTTCTGTACACGATAAATCTTCTATTCTGAAAAGTTCATTGTCAGTAAAACCTGTAGTCAGTACGATTTTCGTATTACTTATATTTGCGCAGCCCGAAAGTGAAGTTGACAAAAAAGTCGAAAGTGCTACTGTTACCAGAATTTTATGTATTCGTTTATTTATTTTTTTTGCTGATCTATTTGTCAATGTCATTTTAGTTTACCATCAGTATAAGTGTCCGGATAAATCTGACTGATTTGTTTTTGTCCGATTTATGCAAGTTTATCAAGTATGCTTCTGGCAACCTTAAGACCATTGGCACTTGCCTGCTGTAAGCCTCTTGTGATTCCTGCGCCGTCACCGATTGCTCTGAGGTGGCCGATGCTGGTTTCAAAGTCTTTGTTTACAATTACCTTGTTTGAGTAAAACTTAACCTCTACACCGTAAAGAAGAGTTTCCTCGGAAGCTATTCCTGGTGTTACCTTATCAAGTGCCTGTATCATTTCATCCAGGTCTACCATTATTCTGTGAGGGAAAACAAGTGAAAGATCTCCGGGAACCGCATCCTTTAATGTGGGAATGAGGTTATTTCTTGCAAGTCTTTCATCAGTTGTTCTTCTTCCTCTCCTGAAGTCACCGTAGGTCTGAACAAGGACCTTACCGTCACAAAGCATGTTTCCAAGCTCAGCTATTTTTCTTCCATATTCAATGGGAGTCTTAAACGGCTTTGTAAAATTCTTTGAAACAAGAAGTGCAAAATTGGTATTATCGGTTTTATATTCCTTGCTCTTATATGCATGGCCGTTAACCACTGCCAGTCCGCCTTCATAGTATTCTGTTGCAACCTCACCCGAAGGGTTTGTACAGAAGGTTCTTACTTTGTCATCAAAAGTAGGTGTATGGAAAATCAGCTTAGCCTCATAAAGATTCTGATTAAGGAACTGCATAACCTCATCTCTGACTTCCACACGAACGCCCACATCAACAGTTCCGGGTTTGGTCTCAATTCCAATCTTATCACATTGTGTATGGAACCAATCTGCTCCTTCACGTCCTACAGCAGAAACAATTTCCTTTGCTTTTATCACGCTGCCGTCATGAATTTTAACACCTGTGCAGATACCATCATCTACAAGGATCTCATCTACCATTGTGTTGAACAAAAGCTCTACACCTTTTTTCTCAAGATGCTCCTGCAGCTTTTTATATATCTTATATCCTTCTTCAGTGCCAAGGTGTCTGATAGGACATTCAACAAGCTTAAGGTTAGCATTTATAGCCTTTCTTCTGATCTCCCTGATCTCCTCTGCCTTGTCAACACCATATACATTGGTATCAGCACCGAATTTCAAATATATGTTATCAGACTCTTTGATAAGAGCAGTTGCTTCATCATATCCAAGGATGTCGGGAAGAGTTCCGCCGACATCAGGTGATAATGAAAGCTTACCGTCTGAAAATGCTCCGGCACCTGCAAAACCGGTAGTAATTGAGCAGGGTTTACATCCCATGCATTTTCCGGTAGTTCTCTTAGGGCACTGTCTCTTCTCAATGGATCTGCCCTTTTCAACAATCATAACCTTAAGTTCCGGACGCTTTTCTATAAGCTCATAAGCACAAAAAATACCTCCGGGACCTGCCCCAATAATCAGTACATCTACGTTTTTTTCCATAAAATAGTTCTCTTTTCTTTTTAATATATAAGGAAATATTCATTTTATAATTATCAAAAAAACATTTCCCATAAGATAATAATAGCTGCTACAGAAACTGCAGCAGCTATTAAATCCGTTTGATCAAATTTAGATTATGTCAGCTATTATTTCTTAGTAACTTTTTTAGCAGTTGTTTTCTTAGCTGCTGCCTTCTTAGGAGCTACTGTTGCTTTTTTAGGTTCTGCAGCCTTCTTAGCAGGCTCTTCCTTTACTTCAGCTTTCTTGCCGACAAACTTTAAAAGCTCAGCTTTTCTGAGGTCACCCTCTGCATTGATCTTACCTGAAAGATGTGCAGATGTGAAATCTTCCTTACCCTCAAGAATATCAATTAAATCAGCTGCTGATGTATAAACAAGAATGTCACGGTCAAAGTACTCATAAGGCTCAACATTTAATTTACCGTCTACGATCTCTACATAAAATGCGCCTTCGCCCTCGCCTGTTATATTGAACTGGTAAGCTGCATGCTCCTTAACATTGCTAACATCAGCATCCTTCAGTGCCTCTTTTACCTTTGCTACTACTTCTTCGTAAGTCATTTTTTCCTCCACTTCATAAAAAATATGTTTCCCAATCAAAACCTTACATATTATATCACAAAAATCGGCTCGTGAACTACTTAGTCACAATTTTTGGTATATTGTTTACAGTTATCTGCTGTTACTTCTGTATTGCACAGGAGTCATTCCATACTTTTTCTTGAAAAGTCTGTTAAAGTGTTCCACATTCTGATAGCCTGCTGCTTCAGCAACTCTCTCAACCTTCATGTTTCCGTTCTTAAGAAGAATGCTCGCTTTTTTAAGACGGATTTTCTTAACGTTTTCGCCAAAGGTCATGCCGGATTTTTCCTTTATGTATTTAGAAAGATACGGCTTTGACAGATAGAATTCCTTTGAGAGATCATCAAGTGTAACTGTAAGATAGTTTTCCTGAATGTAGTTAAGTATTGCGCTTATTCTCTCGTCCTTGGCGTCCGTACTTGCTTTAACCGCATCAAGCTGATTTACCGCAATCGTAAGAGCATTTATGGATGAGCGAATGATATCTTCATCTATTCCTACACCCCAGAATTTCTTGCCGTTGCTTGTAATACCAACGTATGTAACAGCCTTTGATGATGAACCTCTGCTAAGTGCGTGTTCCTCATAAACAGAAAGTTCATAGCTGATGTTAAAGTAGAGCTTGAAGGCATTACTTACAGCATCAAGACGACCATTTCCGTTTGCCTCAACAATATGCTCTTTTCCTGCATGTGAAAGAGTTACTTCAGCAAGGATACCGTTAACCTGCTTGAAGTGGCAGTCTGTCACTCTGAATACCGAATCATTGTGAACATATTTATCTTCAAATATCTGATAAATTCTGCCGGGTGCAAGCTCAGCATGCTCTTTGTCTGATATATCCTTGATCGTGTAGCTGATGTCCGCCTGCATTTCTCTGGGAACCATCATGCCGTAATTGTTCTTCAGGATGTAGCTTACGCCGCCTTTTCCGGACTGAGAATTGATTCTGATAACATCTCCATCATATTCTCTTCCAAGATCCTTAGGATCGATGGGCAGATAAGGAACACTCCAAATGCCATTGTCTTTTCCTGCTTCATGCCATGAGAAGCCTTTACTGATAGCATCCTGATGAGAACCTGAAAAAGCTGTAAATACAAGCTGACCGGCATAAGGCTGACGCTCAAATATTCTCATTCTTGTGAGGCGCTCATAAGCCTCTCCTATTTCATTGATATTGCCAAAATCAAGTCCCGGATCCACGCCGTGTGAATACATGTTAAGAGCAAGTGTAACGATGTCAACATTACCTGTTCTCTCGCCGTTTCCAAAAAGCGTGCCTTCGATACGGTCCGCTCCAGCAAGGCAGCCAAGCTCAGCATCACTTATTCCCGATCCTCTGTCATTATGAGGATGAAGTGAAAGCGTAACTGCATCACGATACTTAAGGTTTTTATGTATATACTCTACCTGAGTGGCAAAAACATGAGGCATAGCAATTTCAACGGTTGTAGGTATATTGATGATCGCTTTGTTTTCCTTTACCGGCTTCCATACGTCAAGTACCGCATTGCAGACCTCTACTGCATAATCAACTTCAGTTCCCGGGAAGCTCTCCGGTGAATACTCAAAGGAGAAATTACCTTTTGTCTCTTTCGCAAGCTTATCAAGAAGCTTTGCACCATCGATTGCAATCTGCTTTATATCTTCTTTATTCTTTTTGAAGACCTGCTCGCGCTGAGCAACCGAGGTTGAGTTATAAAGATGAATGATAGCTCTGGGTGCACCCTTTACAGCTTCAAAAGTTCTCTTTATTATATGCTCTCTTGCCTGGGTAAGAACCTGAACCGTAACATCATCGGGAATCATATTTTTTTCTATCAGAGTTCTTGCAAATTCAAACTCAGTCTCCGATGCAGCAGGGAATCCAATCTCAATTTCCTTGAATCCCAGATTTACAAGCATTGTGAAAAACTCAAGCTTTTCATCAAGACTCATAGGCTCAATTAGTGCCTGATTGCCGTCGCGAAGATCAACGCTGCACCAGATTGGCGGATGATCTACGTAGTCCTTCTTAACCCATTCATAGGTAGCCTTGGGTGGCATGAAATACTGTCTCTGATACTTCTCGAAATTCTTCATAATACTCCTCCTATATAAACTTTTATATCTGCACAAATATCTTCGGATGTCTGTTTTTGCAATGTCCGAAAAAATACATATGACACTAAAACCACTATCCTCAAATTTTCTGTCGATTCATTAATATTGATTTGCAAATATGTAGTGCAATTAATTCATAAAACAAATAACATCAATGATTATTGATGATTTTTATTTTAACACTTGTTTATAATTTTAGTAGTGAAGAATTTAATCAGTTTTCTTGATTTATTTTAATATATTGTTAAAAACATGTCTATTTAGAATCAATCATACGCTTTGAATAAGCATACTCATTTATAAGATATAGATTTATTTATAAGAGATAGATTTACTAATTAAATGATAATTTGTTTTTGTACGTAATATCGACATATTTTTTTATAAAAATCTAATAATTTCTCCCCTATAAGTATGCTATGATAAAAATTGTGAGAAGCTACTTTTTAAGAATGTGTGACATTTTAAAATTCAGGAAGGAGATGTGCGGCAATGGCAGAAAATAACAAGTGGAGATGCAGAGCTGACGACCTTAAGGGTACTCAGACGGAAAAAAACCTGCTTGCAGCATTTGCAGGAGAATCAGAGGCAAGAAACAAATATACTTTCTTCGCTTCAAAGGCAAAAAAAGATGGTTATGTTCAGATTTCCAATATTTTTGCGGAAACCGCTGCCAATGAAAAAGAGCATGCGGAAATCTGGTATAAAATCCTGACCGGTATAGGCAGTACGATTGAAAACCTGAAGGTTGCTGCCGAAGGTGAGGGCTATGAATGGAAAGAAATGTATCCCTCCTTTGCCAAGACAGCACGGGAAGAAGGATTCGATGAGATTGCTGAGTTGTTCGAAAGTGTTGCTGCTATCGAAAAAGAACATGAGGAGCGCTACAAACAGCTTCTTAAGAATATAGAGGATAAGGTTGTTTTCTCAAGAGATGGCGATGCCATCTGGCAATGCAGTAACTGCGGACATATCGTTATCGGTCCCGATGCACCTGAAGTTTGCCCTGTATGCAACCATCCTCAGGCTTATTTCCAGTTAAAGCCCGAAAACTATTAAAAACATTTTCTGCCAGGTATGTTTTCCATAGTGAAAGCCTTCCGTGGCAGCATTATTAAGGAGGTTTCTTATGAAGATTTTTAAATGTGAAAAATGCGGTAACATGGTCATCAAGATTAACAACGCAGCCTGTTCTCCCGTGTGCTGTGGTGATCCGATGACAGAACTTATCCCCGGAACATCTGACGGTGCAACAGAGAAGCATGTTCCTGTTGCAACTGTAGACGGAAACAAGGTTACCGTAACAGTAGGTGAAGTTGAGCATCCTATGATGGAAAATCACTATATCCAGTACATTTGGCTTGAGACTGATAAGGGCTTTATGCAAAAGAACCTCAAACCCGATCAGAAACCGTGCGCAGAGTTTATTCTTGCTGATGGTGAAAAAGCTATTGCTGTTTATGAGTACTGCAACCTCCACGGACTTTGGAAGGCTGATATCTGAATGCCGTATCAGTAAAGAATCATTTTTAGTCTTGCAGGAAATGCATAGCAATTTATTATAAAATGACAAAATAAGAGCTTCCAACGCATTGTGATCTTGAATCACCGGTTTGGAAGCTCCTTTTTATATCTTAATTATTGCTATCAGCAGAAACATCTGTAGTCTCTGTAGTCTCTGTCGTATCTTCTGTAGAATCTGTATTTTCTTCTGTTGTCTCAGCTGCTGTATCTGTGCTCTCTTCTGTTGTCTCAGCTGCTGTATCTGTGCTCTCTTCTGTTGTCTCAGCTGTAGTATCTGTACTCTCTTCTGTTGTTTCAGCTGTAGGAACTACATCTTCTGAGATTTCTGTATCCGCTGTCTGTGTTGCAGGGTTCTTAGAAGCATATACTCTCCAGCCTGCGAAGCAGCATACAGCCAATAAAAGCAAAAGCGATAAGCCTTTTATTATCTTCTGATTTCTTTTATGCTTTGCAAGCCTTGCTTTTCTGCCTTTCTTTTCTTTTTTGTAAGCGTCAACTTTTTCCTGACTCATACCTTTTTCCTCCCCTATAAATAAAAAATAATTATGACTTATTGAAACTATTATACGCCCTGTACGATAATTCCAATACAGTTTTTTATGTTAGCAGGAAAATGTGTTTTTTTATTGAAATCTCAAAAGATTTTATTTTGTT
The DNA here is from genome assembly GCF_000703165.1 of Butyrivibrio sp. AE3004. Classification (NCBI taxonomy): domain Bacteria; kingdom Bacillati; phylum Bacillota; class Clostridia; order Lachnospirales; family Lachnospiraceae; genus Butyrivibrio; species Butyrivibrio sp. AE3004. The sequence continues at coordinate 1,167,656 of NZ_JNLQ01000002.1, read as the reverse complement.
GCTTCGGCAAGAATTTTATAGGCTCTGTACTTTGAAAAATTGAATTCCCTTATCTTATTATACTTTCCTTTATTATCCCGATAGTCATGATCATAACTTGATGCGAATTCATGCAATAAGTCTTTGTTTCCTGCAAATGCCGGAACAGCATCTTCGGATACTTCATTGATAAGATAATAGCTTAAAGAGCTGTCCCATTCAGGTCCCACTGCAGTCTTTTCTCCCATACGAGCAAGGTCATAACGTGCAACCTGATAATCCGGATTTGAAAATACAAATATCAGATACATAACTGTGACGGTGATCATACACAAATTAAAAACAGGAAGCTGTCCGATAAACATCCCTGCAATCAGGTAGGAAAGACATAGTGCCATCACTGCAAGGAACCATAAAACAAAAACTCTCATAAAGGTGAGGTTATATGCTTTTATGTACATAAACATTCTAAAGGCACTCGATGCCAGCATGATATATGTACATAGTCCAATTATTATCAGAACAACCCTCAGTACCCTGCTCTTTTTAAATAATCTTTGACACAAGGTAACCATTAGCAGATTAATTAGTGCAACCGCAAGAAGCTGATAGAATCCTTCGTGCGCATATTCTGCATAGGTATATTTTGCAGGCAGAGTCATATTGCCCATAAACAAAAAGACAATCTGTATAACACTGAAAAACAGATAAACCATGCAAAGAAGACCTGAAAATGTAATAGCTATAATAGGATTAAATCCAGCATTTTTATTGTCTTCGTTAATAAAGCTGTCTTTGCTAAGAGCCTTGACAACAGTATAGAAAAGCCATACCGACCAGATGAGCATAACCCCTATTCCAAAGACATCCCAGATATTTTCAAACTCATATATAAAATCAAATGCATGTCTCAAAACATCTGAAAAAATAGCATCAGCCGATGCAAGAAGAACTATAACAAAAGCCAGTAGCGGAATTGATATGCATACACCTATAACAGCTGCCATAATATTCTTCTTTTTCTCAGCATTTATTGTCTTTCCATGGGTTGTGACCCATTCTATAAGATCTCTTACAGGATCGGCAATATTCGCCAAAGGTCTGATCATAGTTAGCACTACCGCGTTAAACCACCCGATTATATCCCAGTTATTTGTATCCACATACATATGGAGTAAAAAGCAAACCATAAGCAGATCTATTGCAAATTCATTTATCCACAGCAGTTCTGCGTTCGCAGTCATGCACTTTGAAATCGAAAGAAGCATTAATGAAATTATATAAAATATATTGAGCCCTCTTTTTCCGGCTTTACTATAAAAAATAGAAAAACCGTCCCGTTTTCTCGCCCATTCTAAAAGGAAAAGTGTTACCGCCATATAAATCGGATATGTTATCCCCGATGTATTTTGATACAGGCATATCGTCCGGACCACTGCATATATCAATGCTATTATTCCATACTTCGCAAAAGAAACTCCGTCAGGCTTAGTTCTACTCATAGTGCTGCCTGTCCCCGCATAAGTTGCAGGTCCAAACTGGGTTTTACCGTATTCAGGTACTCCGTATTCATTTCCCTGTATAACTGCCTCTCCTCCCGATTCCGTATCATATACATCATTGTTCCCAAATCCCTGATTTCCCATACTTGTCCTCCTTTATAAACGCACTTTCATTTCTTACTTACTGTTGTCGTGTGTCCGTTCAACTACTGTATTTCTGATCGCATTTTTTATAAACAAGTGTATTTGTTTTTCCTGATAAATATTGATAATTATTAATACCATTATCAAATCACAAGTACATCATTGGACAGTGCCTTACAATACTTTTATTTATCAATCATCAGTACTATCATCCGGTACATATTCCAATATATCTCCCGGCTGACAATTCAATTCTCTGCATATCGCCTCCAGTGTTTGAAATCTGACAGCCTTTGCTTTGTTATTTTTTAAAATTGAAAGATTGGCAAGTGTTATATCTACTTTTCCCGCAAGCTCTGTAAGTCCTATTTTCCGCTTTGCCATCATCACATCCAAATTGACTATGATTGCCATTTCTTCCTCCACTAAATTGTCAGATCATTTTCTTCCTTGTAGTTGACTGCTTTGTCAAAGACCTTTGCCAGTACTTTGCTAAGAATACCTGCAAAAAGGAAAACTGCAGCAACTACAATCGAAGCAGGAGTAAAATAAACGAAGTTCCTGAGAATTTTTATCGCTGCTATTGCAAAGGCGTAATTTCCCATACGATAAAGACTTGTCACATTCTCATGAATAAAGCAGTTGTCTTCTATCACTGTCTTCATCATTTTTCTAAGTTCAAAAAGAATCAAGAGTGAAAAAGCGCCTGCCAGCATGATTGATATCACGGCAAATAAATAATTGTTTTTGATTTCAGCATATTCAGTAGCATCTCCCAAAGCAAAAACTACGCTATCCACTGCTTTTCTAAGACCAAAAGGAACTGTAATCTCAATTACCATTCCAATCACCAATGCTATATCAAGAAATCTTTTGAACCAAATATTTAATTTATCACTCATATCCCGCTCTCTCCCCGGTCATATTCCGCTGATAAAATGCTGTTATAGTAGTAAATATGCCCCTGTTAATGCTGTCGATGTTTACTTTGCTCTTTTTCTTTATAGCATGCGCACTTTTGAAAGTCAATAATTATTTATTGTTTTTCGATAAACATGTGACCTGACTTATAATAGTGGGCTTATAATAAGCTTTCTATTTATCAATAATTACGTAGTAATTTCTATAAGATAAAAAAATCCCATGGTTTCATTGAAATCATGAGATTTAGTGAATTTATATTCCTTATTATTACTGAGTTTATATTTTCTATTTAAAACTCATCCTTAAATCAGCTCACCACTAAAGTGCTGAATCTCGTGCTGGATTATCTGAGCTGTAAAGTCCGTATATTTGCCATGTTTCTTTTCAAAATTCTGATCAAGATAATCCACCTCTATTTCCTTATAGCGAGTACAAGATCTTACTCCCTCTAAAGAAAGACAGCTTTCCTTGGTTTCATACCTTCCGGCTTTTTTTGTAATAACAGGATTTATCATAGGAACAGAAAATGGTCCCATAGCCACAACTATGATCTGCTTTCTCACTCCTATCATATTAGCAGCCATGCCAACGCATCTGTCCCTGTTTGCATTTAATGTATCAATAAGATCCTGTACAACCTGCTTATCATCTTCTGTTGCAGGCTCTGATTTTAACTGTAAAAACATCGGATCTCTTACTATATGTTTAACCATTGTCTACGTCTCCTCTATAACAGTATTTATCTGCATGCAACAGCTTCCAATCTACCATAAAACTGCTCATAAAAGTCCGAGTTGATATCATACGGAGCAATAAAGAAGTTCTGAAGAATCTGCATATTAACAGCCTTGAGTTCAACTTCAGGCATATCCTCTGCTTTATCCGATATATTTTTGATAAAATAGTGCCATTTATCAATATATGCTTCATAACGGCCAAGCTCAGGTGTGTCAATCCATTTCTTGATTTTAATCTTAGTCTGTCTCTCCTTATGGCATTCATTCACCTGTAAAAAATATCTGTGTGTATTATTTTCAAAAATCCTTCCAAGAGGGAACAATCTGCAGATCCCGGGTCTGAAAGGATGGATACTGCATCTGCCCGCATCATTAAGAAACGTACAGCTCTCTTTATCCGATATAGAACGCTCTTCGTTTCTTCCTGTTTGGTTTTGGCTCTTACCGCTCATCATTTTTAGACATGGAAGTATAATTCCATCCGCTACTCGAAGTTCAAGATTCTCAGAAAGAAGTTCCTCAAAAGTCTTCCCCAATCCTTTTTCCAATCGGAAAACATCATAAGGGTCCAGTGTAATTGAATCTCCCATTCCGCAACAGCAGGCATGGCATCCGCTGCAATCATCAACACCAAGCTTAGCCATATCGCCTATGTCATAAAGTTTACCATCCGATATATCTTTTAAATCAACATCTCGTAACATATTTATCCATTTATAAACTCTTTATACGAGCTTCATTTCTCCTAATATTTTTAATGCAATATCACAGGCAGTTCAGCCTGTTTAGTAATCTTTGTCATAGCTTCGGATTTTTCCACTTCAGAAAAAACAGTACTGTCATCCTTAGGATTAATTCTGAACATGGGCGTTCCGTCCCCCGCCATAAAGGCTCTGACGTATTCCTCAATACTGTTGATTTTATAAGGAAAACTCATAGCGCCCATCGAAAGCTGAGGAAACGCATGAATATCAGACCCCGCTGACATGAGAAAATTATTGTCCTTCGCATATTTAAAACCAAGTGCATTCTGATAATCGGGATTGCCGGAATTATAAACCTCCGCTCCATCACACACAGAAGGCATCAGATGTATCGCGGATAAATATCCTCTCTCCCGATATGGATGAGCCTGGATCATGATTCCGCCGGCAGCATGGACCAGATCATATACTTCCTTGCGGGATTTTTGCTCTATGTCTTCATTTTCCAAGAGCCATTTCTTATCCACCCCGTAAAGAAGGTACTCATCTCCCTGAAAATTGTATTCTATTCCAAACATAACGTTGAAATCATAGCCCTCAGCCTCCTTAAGAGCATGCTCATAACCACTGCAGTACAGCTCAACCCTCTCTCTCCACGGAAGGTTCTTAGGAACACAGCTGTTACCTGTAAAGAAATGATCCGTTACAATCATGCCACTATAGCCAAGTCCCATCATATACTCAATATAGTCTACTGCCGGCGTGCATGAGCATGCACTGGCCTCAGCTGTATGAAGATGTGTCTCATATAAATAATTCATGTAAATTAACGCTCCAAAAAATATTATAATTTATCAGCTGTCCAATAATCAGCCCTTTGGAAAATCGTCATGAATAAGTCCAAGGTCTCTAAAGTCGTCCTCAATTCCATCTTCAAAATCAAATCCCTCGCTTAACTCTTCCATGTATTCAGGATTAGTTACAATACTTCTGAAGAGGCCATGACATCCCTCAGAACAGTCAACCCACGTATCATCAAAATTACCTGTATACCAGGGATCAGCTACATCCCCGCTTCTGTCTGCAAACTCCAGCATCTTATATACCTTGCCTTCCGGGTCCCCGTTAAACAATCTCTTTAAATCCCTGATATTTGCGCTGTCCATTCCTACTATATAATCAAATTTGGAGTAATCATTCCGGGACGTAAGTCTGGCTCTCTTTGCTGAAACCCCAAGCTCATTATCGGAAGTTCCTATGCCATGTTCACGTAGCTTCTCCCTTGCCGGAGGATATACCGGGCTTCCCTGTCCATTCCATATTTCATCTGTATGTGTCGCAGATGATTCAATATGAAACTTATCTTCCATTTTCTGTTTACGGACAATATCCTTCATAATAAATTCTGCCATAGTTGAGCGGCATATGTTGCCGTGGCAGACAAATAGTATATTTATCATATTGGTTTTCCTTGTGTTTCCTGGGGGTGTACACCTTTTTGAAATAATGATTTTGGCATAATATATGCATAATTTGCCATATTTTTGCCGGCAAAAGGTGTAATGTAAGGTGTAAAAGATTTAAGTTTACACCTTGAGTTTTTTACACAACGTTTAGCTTTTCTACCTCGGCTATTGCGTCTTCAAAGTTGACGTGAGTGTAGATATTAAGCGTAGTTCAAATTTCGGAATGTCCCATAAGGTACTGCAAAGTTTTTGGATTCATTCCTGATTTTGCCATATTGGAACAATAAGTATGGCGGCATACATGCGGTGTGACTTTAGGCATCTGAATTTTGTAGATAGAGTTATACTTTTCTACAATATGCTTAAAGTAGTGATCCCAATGAAGTGAATATGTAATGCTTCCGTCCTTGTCATAGTAAAGAAATCCAGTATATCCATCGATGATAGGTTCGACTTTTGGAGGCTTTCTGCGTGTAATGATTTTTCTAAAGCATTCCTCAACATCAGGTGTCATAGGAATATCTCTTGTTCCGCAGGTGGTCTTTGTTTTTTCAATGTAGTAGCCTGTTCCGGAGCGCTTTTGAAGCTGATGATCAACCTTGATTTTGTGGTTTTTAAAATCAATATCAGATAGTGTTAATCCACAAAATTCAGATATGCGCAGTCCTGTGTGGAAGAGTATGTAGATTCCTTCATAGTATCTACAAAAATGAGCATCCTCTTTTACAAATTTGAGGAATTTACGCTCCTCTTCACGTGTTATGGCAAGTCTTGTGTGACTGTCATTTACTACTACTGATGCAAGCTCAAAATCAAAGGGGCTCTTTCTGATAAGATCATCATCTACAGCCATTTTGAATGCCGGCTTAAGTACACCTCTTATTGAGTGGATAGAACTATAGCTCTTTCCATTTGCCTGAAGCTTTATCAGCCAACACTTTGCATCTGAAAGACGAACAGTATCTATACGCTTTTTTCCAAAAGGATCCTTTTTGAGAAAGTTAATTACAGTTTTATATCCTGCTCTGGTTGTGGGTCTGACACCGGTTTTGGTACTCGTGTATTTTTCGACCAAATCAAGCACTGTCATGTTTCCTCCGTTAGAAACGATATGATCAAATAAATCTGCATGGATCTGACGTTCCATTTCACGAAGAGATAAAGTTTTTACCTTGCCTTTAGGAGTCAAATCATTGTGATCAAGTCTCCAACTGTATACATATTTTTCCTTTCCATTAGGATCAACGTATTTGAACTGATATCGGCCATCTTTGCGCTGGGTTTCTCCGTTGTGTAAAATTCTACCTCTGTTATCCTTTCTTTTTATACTCATAGTAGCAATCCTCCTTCTTTAAATTGGCGAAGGTGAACTGCCCGACATATTGTATTATATCAATCGGACAGTTCATCTGCCATGTGTTTTTGTTCGGTGTGGGTATTCGCTTTTATACGGCTATAGCCTGATCAAGGAACTCTTCAAATAGGCGTCTTTTGATTCTTATATGTGAACCTATCTCAAGGATGAATAACTTGTTACTATGCTCTGCAATAAGGCTTCTGAGTCTTTTCTCACCGATGCCGTAATATTCAGCAGCCTCCTGTATCGAAAGAGAGTACTTGTCCGCAATTGAAACTGATTTGCCAGAAGTGTTCTCTTTTTCAGATGATGCATCTTTGACCGCCTTCTTCATTTCGAACAAGACTCCATATGCCAACGGAGCCATCACAGGAACCCTTCCTGGTTTCTCTGTATACTCATAGATTACAGTTATTCCGTTTCTTCGCTTTTTGCTTAATTCTTCACATAGATTGTTATGCATAAAGCTCACCACCTTTCACTAATGAAAATGCTCTGGGCTTCCAATTGGAATTATCAGCCCGAAGCAGATCGTATACATATATTCTGTTTGGCTTGCCGAGCCCTCTGTGTCTCCTGAGCACAAGATCGCATCCTTCAAGTTCTTTCAAAAGCTCATTGATCTTTTTGTTACCGCAATTCATAAGGTTCATCATTTCTTCGATGGTAGAATAGATAAACACACATCCTTGTTCATCGCGCCAGTCGCTTCCATTCGACTCCGAAAGACACCTTCGATCCAGCAGAATCATATAGAGCAACTTTGCATCATTTGATATTTCTGCATATGCAGGATCCAAAAATAATTGCTTGGGTAATCGATAAAACATCCTCGTGTCATTGCATAATTCCTCAAATTTTTTATTTGTCATTTTTCATGTCCTTTCTTTTTCGTTGTACCTAAATAATCAAATTGTTTTTTCGGTATAACCAATTTTATGTTGAATTCAACATAAAATTGGCAAGCAGTGCATCGGTATATATCGATGCGTTTTTTGCTTGTTGGGAGAATATCTCCCAATCCCTCAAAAACCTCGTTTCACTCGGAGCTACCCATCGTCATTTGCGACGCTGAATGCAATACTCTGGAAATAAAAAAGAGAGAATCATCAAATCACTCTGATGAAATCTCTCTTCTTAACAACTGCCAGGGTTAGCAAGAATCATATTTAACTTGTGCAGAATATTTTTGAGCATCTGCAACAATTCCTGCTGGTCTTCATGGATGTCCTGAATATCCTGAAGGTAAATGCATCCGGTTGCATTTGCTTTCTTAGCATACTGGTTAAGGGTATTGGAATTGATCTGAAGTAGTTTTACGATTTCCTTCATATCACTCAAATCCAATCGGATCACATAACCGTTAAGAGCCATTTTCCGAATATAGGCAGACATGTTAGTAATTCCTGCTTCCGCCATTCTCCTTTTAATTATGTCCCGTGTTCCGGGCTTAAACTTAATACAGATGCTGTCTACATATTCTCGCATTTACTTTTTCCTCCTTTAGTTATAAAAAAGACATCCCTGATGGATGCCTCGTTTCCAATCCCATCTAATCCATCAATAGTGTGTTTTAGACACACTATGATAGGATAGGATTAGTATTAATAAAGTCAGTATTATTTTTCTCAGTCTTATTACTTTGTCTTTTCGACATGTCTGGACGTTTCAAAAAGACATTTCCTGAAGTCTGATTTTCAGACTTCTCGTATGTCCATATCGAAACACTGTAGTCTGTTTTGAACACACGGAGCTGAGTTATCCACATCCTCTATTAGCTATGTCTTTACCATTGCAGCCTCACCTCCTTAAACACCTGAATTCGTATATTTGGAATTTACTATCGGGAAAAAATCGGGAATTTTTTTCTTGTGGCGAATCATCTGTAGACTTCCGATTACTAAAAAATTTTTTTGGGGTATCAAAAAAGCCCAAACTGCAAGGAGTTTGAGCTTTTGAAAAATCGTATAGATGTTTTGCTTACCGATTTTTGGGTATAGTAAACACACAGATAGTACAGAATAGATGTTCGATATATGTCAAGCATTGTATATTATTTGATCTCAATCGGGATAGTTCGAGATAGTTGCGAAATTACCGTCACAAATTCGAGCCTCATTTTGAATAGCTTCAGAAACCAAATTTATCGAATTCTCAATAACCTCCATATATTCCTCTCTCGAGAATGCAACAAACGGGTACATCGATTTTTCACATAAAGGCTTGTAATACATCATTTTGATTTTCTTTGGTATTGATCCCTTTGGAAGATAATCTATATAATCAGGAAATTTTTCAAGTCCTTTTATTTCTGTATACCAACCAGAATCCGGATGTGAATTTAAATATTCCCATTCAAGATAATATAAGTCCTTCATACGATCATCCTTGGGAAAAAGCCGCTTGATCGAATCCCAATCCTCTTGGGAGCCTTTGGTTTTCTCTGCAAGTTCAGGGATAGCCTTAATTCTTTTCCATGAAGCTGCAATTCTCACAGGATCACGCATGATTCTTTGCATCTCAGCGTCAGTAATAAGATGAGAGTAATATCCAAGAAGAAAAGAAAGTTCTTCATTAGATTTAATAACGTTTTTTCTCGCCATGATATATTTATCATAGAATCCCTTACAGTCGCTTGCTGTCTTACGACTGGAATTCATCCAATGTGTTATTTGTCTTGATGGAACAAAATCAGTTCCTTCTTCATTAAGCAAATTACAATCCGGGCCAATATTACCCACACAAAAACCATGTTTATCTAATTTGGGAAAGCGCTTTAACACTTCATCTGCGACCCATAAATGCGTAACCCAAGAAGCCATTACTTCTCCTCCAATATTCAAAGAATTATTAAGGCCTTCCGTCAAAAATATAGAATCACCTCTTATTTACCTGCTATGAGAACTTGCTCAGTAATTTCTAGCAATTCAGCAGCTGCCTGCTCGTTTTCTACACGAATAAGATTGTCGTAAAAATCAGCTTTTCCTAATAGATTCATTCCGCCATGCCGCACAAGCTTTTTATCTATCACAGCATAATGCTCACAATCGTTGTCAGTGGTTCTGACAATAATTCCGCTTCGCCTCATCTCATCTATAAGGATATGTATGTCAATTGCATCACCATACCCAACCATATCAGGGCTACTTGTTATGACCGTCACTGCAACACCTGATTCCTGACGATGTTTTATTAGAGAAATCATTCTTTCAACTTTCATTCTGCTTATCTGTGTTTTCAAGCAATATGAGAGTATTAACCTTACGCTTTGCTATGAGATAGGCAGCCAATACCGTTTTGCCAAAAGCAGGCGGAGCACACAAAATGCCATTCTCATACTTCTCAAGTTGCATTGATGCTAACTGTTGCTGCTCCCTAAGTTCACCTCTAAAATCTACTCTGATGGGTCTTCCGTAGGAACGCTTATCATTTATGTCAACTGAGATATTTGCTTCATTGCATTTTGATATGATTTTTTCTAACAATCCAATGGGCACTTTTATATATCCTTCAGTTTCTTTCCACATGGATATAGTACTTAAATTGTAGTAATTTGAATGCCCTATACGCTTATTCTTGGCAAATTCAGGATTATCTATTGTTGCCATACCTTTAATCTGATTTTGGATGGGAGGCAACAGATTAAGTGCATCCACATAAGTACCATCATCTAATACTATGTGTAATTCACCTCCTATAACATTTTGGGCAAAGAAACGTTCATCCTTTTTCCAAGGACGTATTTGCCCATTATCTTTAGCATATTTAGTTACAGGTATAAGGGACATCTGCTCCTTGTTCCACTCTTGTAAATAAGAAGAGATTTCTTCTAATGAAATTTTCTTCATGGATCTTAGCTTTTCCCACTGATCGGGATATGCATTCCAAGATTCATCAATAAATGCGCTATTACCTCTGAGTAACGCACGACCCTGAAGAGGTAGTGCGACAAGATTTCCTAGTTTACTCAAAACATCCTGGGAAGGATACATACGGTCATAGTACTTAAAAGAGGGGAGATTGATATAAGAAGCACCTCTATCTAATAGGGCAAATCCAAAGCTACGCGCTAAAGCTGCTGGAATTGCAGTTTTAAAGAATATCCATATATGAGCACCTTTTCCAGAGCGTGATCTTTCAGTTAGTGCATCAATATTGGCAAGCTTGCAAATATGACGAAGCGCATCGACTTCGCTTTTCCATAAATCGTCTGTATTAGCATCGTCGTTTTTATAAGCGTCCTTTTCATGATTATCGAAGTCAAAGACCAGAAAACGGCATGTGTTATTTGGAAATAAAGGATATACACCTATAACATCCGTACAATCATCTCTCTGACCTTTTAGATGATTAAGAATCTTCCATGGAACCAGTTCATCCCACTCCTTATATCTACAATCCTCATCACAGAATTTTTTCTTGTCGGCTTTTTTAGGGCAAGAGGGATTATTCCACCATGCTTTGCAACGAGGGAAATATCCGCCCACTTTGCCACGCACTGCGTAAACATCTGTACGTCCCCAGAAATAGCTATAGAATTCTTTGGCCATATCAAGATCAGGTGTGGTATGAATAATTCTACCTGCCTGATCATCATCGTATTCATCGGAAATGTCGACAGTATCGATTACATTATCTGCACTGTAGGAAATGTTATTTTCATCTAATAGCTTTTTGAGATTTGAATTTTCATCCTGAAGATTTCTTATTATATTTCTCAAAGAATTAAGGTCATGTTCTGTCGGACGCATAATTATTCCTTTCAAAATGAAAAAAGAACCCGATGCATCAGGTTCTTCCAAGTGTAATCCGAAGATAGCCACTACGATTCATATAATTATAATAGCAGATAACCCCACATGTTTCAGCACTTTTTTGGCATATAATTCTCTAGTGAAATTTTATCAGAAATTTCCGTGGGGAATTTTATTGTACCTAAATTTAGCCCCTTAGCTACATGTCGTATTTTGGAATATACTTTATTATCTCCATAATCACGTTCAAATATAGCAAGTACTTGGGACGGAGCATTTGTTAATGTTTTAATGTCTTTTTTTAATGCTGATACAGGTACATATTCATGTATTTTCTCGTCCATTCTGAGACCTAAGCATAAATTTACACCACCTACCACTTTTTCTACGTATAGATATGGTTGGTTATTGTTGCTATCACCAACTATTTTGGTTATAGATGTAAATTTGGTTATTGCTGGAAGAGCTTCAAGCTTAAGCTGAGTGGTTCCATCCATTCGCATTACTATTTCATCACAGCTAAGCTTTTTCTCAACACATTTTTTATAAAAGAATTCTGAATGATGATCAAGAAGTTTGCCAGCCTCATCAATCATATTAAGACCTGTTAAATGCTGATAGTTTCTTGCGAGAAAAACAACTTCTATGTGCTTAATCATATTTGTATCTTTGTCTCTATAGATAATGATAAACTGCTTATCCTCAAGAGATGATTTATAACTTGACGCGCAATTTATAGCAATTCTTCTAGCTTCATCTATGGTATATCCGCTCATATAAGCTCCCAAAAAAATCTTTACATTTTAAAAGAGAGTGGTCACACCATTGTGTGACTCGCTCTCTTTAATGGCTAATTTTAGTGTTGTCTGCCAACTGCTATAAAGCAAAGTACAGGTTTTAGTGTTGCCTGCCAACTATCGATTGCATCATCAATCGACAAGTGTTTCAGATTATAGTGTTAGCCTCACTTAAGAAAGCACGCTTTCTTAAATAAAATATACCTTTTATAAACAATAAAATCAATGCGTAATATATCCAAAAATAATTGAATTTTTAGTTACGTTTTATACAACAGTCGGGAGTTCACCATCAAAAGTTGTAAACGAGGTGTAAATCAGATATCCATCTACCCGGAAATGGCTTATTTATGCCACTTTTAGAAGCGGGTACATATATTGCCGTGGCAGACGAATAGTATATTTATCATTGAAAATAGCTCCTTTTTATTCCTAGTTATTCCGAGTTATGCGCACCGTTGCGGGATTTGAAAAGTGTTAAGATGTCACGGTGACAGAGTGATTATAACACAGATTGTGTAATAATACGGAATATCTGGGAATATCGTGGACATCAAAAGTAGTAAAAAAGTAGTAAGACTGAGTTTGAACATTATCCTAGAAGCTATTGTTTCATCCAATCTTCTTTATTGATTTCCATTTCTATAACATTCCAGGGTTTCTTGTTCACTATTTCCTTATCAATGAAACCAACTTTCTTATAACAATTATGAGCAAGTTCATTGCTTTCAAAAACGCCAATTGTCACAACATCAACACCAAGTATCTCAAAAGCGTACTTCAGACCAACCTGTAACATCTGAGTTCCATAACCCTTGCCACGAATGGAATCATCTATTACAACCCATCCAAAACGAAGGATCTTATTATTTCCATGTAAATATCTCATAATAAAATGCCCGAAAACACCGTTTTCATCAAACGCAATCCATGGATAAAAATTATCAGGCTCCTTACAATCTCCATTATTCAATCGATATTTCTCATCAATAATATCTGCCGATATTGGAAATGCACCAAAAAGTTCACCTCCCCACTTGAGGAATGCATCCTCATCTTTTACCCATTCTACGATTTTTGCAGCGTCACCACTTTTGTATTGTCGTAATCTAACCATAATAAATACCTCATCAAAGCATTAACCTGCAGGTTAACCCTCAATCAAAACATCTACTTCTTCATCAGATGGTTCTTCGAATAATGATGTAACCTTGTTTAGCAAGCCTTATTATCCTTTGCAACGTTCCATATACTTGTACACCTTCGGATCTTCTCCCAACGATATGACATGTTCCGGCATCTCTTTTGCCACAAACCCAAGTCTTTGATATAGGGAAATAGCTTTATCATTTTCCGGATGCGGATCAACCCACACTACTTCTGCACCATTTCTAAATGCTTCTTCAATTGCATGAAAAATGGCCTGTGTTGCAATTCCACGACCTCTTGCAAATTTAAGTAACTTAATATCAAGAGAAGCGCTACGATGTTCCTCATCAATCCTATACTGCGTTTCACCACAATATTTTCCGTCTTCAAAAATCGAATAGTGATTCTCCTTGGGCTTTATCAGGAAAGTACATAACTGTTATAACTCTATTAGTATTATCCGGTACAAGCTGCATCCAGCTCATTCCTCCGCCTGTCACCTGTACTCTTCCAGCTTTAGGCGTTTCCCAATAATTTGCCTCGCCGTCAGTGAATTTGATTAGACATACCAATCCATGAAAATACTCGTCATCAATTCTTATCTGGTAATACGGATAATACTGAAATCACCATCCCAGATCTCGATTCAACCTTTTATGCTTCATACCTTCTCCTTAAAAATCCGCACCACATCTGCATTTTTAATATGATACCATTTCTGAGTATAGTAAAAAAGAGACTTTCACAGATTTGTGGAAGTCTCTTAATAATTTACTTATTTCATCCAAGTTTTTAACATCAAGATAGCAATTACCTTTGTAAACCTTTAGGAATGAACTCTATTTTCAATGTGCTGTCCATTGCCTCAGCAAGACGCTTAAGCAACGCTATGCTAGGATTTCGTGTTCCTTTTTCAAGGCGAGAAATATCAGCCTGACTAATTCCGCTTTTCTCAGCAAGCTCTATCTGCGTCATCCCAGCTCTTATCCTTGCATCTAGTATAGCCCTTGTTATATCCATTTCAGGTTGCAAAGCTTCATATTCTTTTTTAAATTCTGGATCTTGCATCAATTCATTAGTAAGCTCTTGTAAATCACTCATATATGCCAGCCTCCTTCCTTCTATGGTAATCAGTCCTTCTCTGTTTAGCTAAATCTATTTCACTTATGGGAGTTTTCTGTTGTTTTTTAATGAAACCATTTGTCGCTATAATAATCTTATCCTTATCGAAGAAATATAGTATTCTAACTAAATCATTTCCCTCTATTATCCTAAGTTCAAAAATTCCATCCTCAAGTTCCTTAGAAAGGGGTTCTCTTGCCATGTTCCCATATTCTTCAAGCAGATGCAGATTAGCAACCACTTTAGCTTTCATCTTAATATCGAGACTCCTAATAAACACTCCAACAGGCTTTTTACCATCTGACTCTCTGTAAAAATCAACTGTAAAATTAGACACCATTATCCCTTTCTTTATGTTATATATAACATAATTACTATTTTTCGTCAATCATTCTCTACTTCCCATGCAGCTGGAAAGATAGTCGTATAGCTTCTCAGCAGCACTAAAAATCAATATTGTTATCGTCTTGAGTTCCATATAAATCAAAAATATAATCATTTGGAAGATCATTTATGTTGATTTGGAACTTTTTCTCTTTCCAACATAAGTTTTTGTTAAATCATTTATGTTAAATACGACTTTTTAACTAGCAAACATAAACATTTGCTTGTTATTTTATGTCTGCTGTTCTATTTCGCATTTCTAACATAATTTCAAATTAGTTTTATTATGTTAGCTGAAGGATTTTCTAGTACTAACATTATTTCTGTTCAAATTCTTTATGTTACTTACGAGTTTCTAATTGTCGCTTTCCCTTATTGCAAAATATGTCATCGACAGCACATTCGTGCCGGCCTTGCTCAGATTGAAACATCAATCGAGCCCCCATCTGAAACCGGAGCTGTCATTGCAGGCATCACTACATTTACCCCCTGCACTGCCAGGTTTCCAACCGCTACAGAAGCTGACTGTCCGCCGCCCATGCCGGGAATACTGCCTGCTTTTCCAAGCTCATGCCTGATCATATCTTTAAGATATTCCACATTTGCTTTCACTATTGCTTTGTTTTCCGAAGCCCTGTGCTTTCTCTTAAGATCCTCGGAATCCTCTTTGCTCATATGCGGGTCAACGACTTCCATATCTTCAAGCATCTCCATGGTTTCTTCCAGCTCTTCGAGTTCTTCTTCGCCAAATTCAGAAATTATCTTGTTCATGTCGGCCAGCATTTCGTCTGACATATTAGCCACGCTCTCTTCTATCTGCGAGAGGGCTTCCTCGAACTGAACCGCCACCTCACTTTGTTCGGCGGCATATCGGTCGTCACATCCTAAATCCGCTTCGCGGATGATGACTTCCTCCAGCATCTCCTCACGCTCGTCGAAGATTTCATCCTCTTTCTCAGTGATTTTTTCTTCCTCTGCCTGCGTTATGGCACTCTGAATACCCCTGATGGCATCTTCCTGTTTATCAAATTGCTCATCCTGCTTCTGAGCACGGGCAACCATCTCTTCCAGTTCCAAATGATGTTTCTTTTTTCTTGCCACCATTTCCATACGTTTTGCATGGATTAACGCAAGCTGCAGTTCCTCAGGATCACCATCCCCGGCGGAAATCTTTCTCTTAATCTGCGTCACAGCTCTTTTTGCTGCCAGTACTGCCTGCCCGGCACTGTTTGATGTCTTGGCACTCTGTATTTTGGATGCAACCTCTTTATAATTATAAGTCGGCTTAGGAGCTGTCTTTTCCTCTGCTGAATCCGGAGAACCGGATGATGTAAGAAAGTCTTTTATCTTTTTATTATTCTGATCTTGCTGAGAATCCTGTTTAAGTGCGCGAATCATCTGACGCATCTGCTGTGATAATCCTTTTCTATCATCAACCGCATTGTCTGTTCTTCTGTCAAAGCATGATACAAAAGGATTTACCGGCATCTTTCCCATAACTGTATTCTTCATGGCTCCGTCTTGCTTCCTGGCATAAAGATTCCCCCGGGCATCCTTCATGTATGGTGAGCTATATAGATTATTCGCAATAAATGATATATTCATGCCGTACCTCATTACATGTATGAATCGTATTTATACAATTCCTCTCGCGCCAACCGTACGCTGCATAGCAGCAATTTCCACTGTGCGGCTGTGTTCATAAAACATCAGCCTCTGAAATCTATCTTTGTTCCTACCATCTGCTCAGCCTGAGTCATAACTTTTCCGGACGCATTATTGTATGAGTATGTCTGCACCTTGGAGAGAAGTTCATCCATCGAATCTGCTTCAAATGTTACATATTCCTCATCATCTTTAATCTTGGAATCGTCTCTATCAGTATCTTCCTTTTCAGCTTTTTTATCCCTGGCTTTTTGGATGCGTTCCTCCTGCGCCTTCTTTTCTGCTTTCTTCTTCTCCTGCAGTTTCTGAGCCTTCTTCTCTGCTGCTTTCTTTTCTGTATGCTTTTTATGAATATCTGATGATTTATTGACTGTAGCAAAAAAGCTCTCCTTGCCGCTTCCATCAACGCTCATTCCGAAATTCTTAACGCTAGCGCCACTGCCGGCAAGCCCCATCTTTGCCTGCTCCATTTTTGTCTGTGCCATGGCAATGATTCCCTCATACTTTTTGCGATATGATTCATCCGTCGCCATCCGCTCAAGCTTCTCTTCATCAATAAGGACTACCATTTTGTTGGCGTTACCATAGGAGGCAGCATTCTGCTGAACCTGTGCTTTCATATCCTTACTGACAGCAATGAACTCCATGTTATGATATTTTGATTTCAGCGAATTATAGTAGTCCTTTGCCTTATCGGAAAGCTGCACATCTCCAATAGTCATCCCATATTCAGTTTTTCCGGGCACAAGTGAACTCGTGGTATCTATAGGACTCCACGCTTTTGTTTCTACTTTTGCCTGCTGAGAATTTTTTGCTGAACCAGCCTGATCTGCCTTACCTGTATCAGGAGTCTTAGATACTCCTGATTTCTCATTATAGACACTCTGCTTTATTTGCTGATATGCGGAAATACCATTAATTCCTGCCATACTCATCTACCTCCTTGTAAAAAAGCCGACATCCATTTCATTCATATATATCTAAAAACGCACAGTAAGACACTTATTCATTTCTTATATATTTTTATCGTCTTAACTACCGCCAAAATACACCCTGGAAATATTAAGATAATATAAATTTCTTTGTCACTTTTCAAAATACTTCATACATAGCGGAAACAGAAATGATACATAAAACATCTGAATAAAGCATGTTATAACTGTTCCGGCAGCACCCGTTATCAGGCCCTTAAGTATGGGAATAAGAATAAGACTGATTCCATAATAGCCAAGAAGTCCTGTCGTAAGTCTCGTAACTCTTGTCATCACAGGGACGTCAGTTGAAAACCTGATAAAGCGCGATTCCAATACCCAGCCTGCCAGGAAACCGATACACCAACCTACTCCTTTAAATGTATCCTTAGCCATTTTTGCGCCATCTACCAACAGTTTACCTGCCGCGTCATAATCAGCGGGATAAGGTTTGACTGCGGCAAATACAGCAACAGCAACAGAAATGCCTATGCCAATACACATCACCAATATATCTTTTTCAGGATGCTTCTCAAGCCATGACATTAGTTTAACTGTCAGCCACATAACGATCAGCCCGGATCCGACACCTACAAAAACATCCTGAGGCGTATGCACCCCAAGGAAGTTACGGCTAAATGCAATAAGTACAAGAATAATCCCCATTACAATGCGAAGTGGTTTTGAGAGATCTTTTTTTATTGCGCTGCCGCCAAACAAAGCCGCAGCATTCATGCTGTGTCCACTGGGAAAAGAATACCCTGTTGCCGTCACAACAGCTTCGCTGTCCGGAATGATTCGGGCATCTCTGATCCATGGGCGGTATACACAGGCTGACACTTTAAGTAATCCGTTCACTATCCTGCTTCCGCTAAAGCCCATCAGAAGATACTTTCCGCTTGATAGTTATATATATATATCTAATTATACCAAATTATGCGAATATCCATACCATGAATGACTATCGGATAATATCTGATGCACAGCTGCGATAATTCTTTTTCGGATTAGTAACCACATAATTTATTTACTATTTTTTGTCGGATATTTATAATTAATGATGTAATGATAAAAAGTAAAATTTTGCCCCTTACTGTTGATACGAATTGCTGAAGCTGACAAGGAGAGATAGATGCATATGAAGTCATTAAAGAAAGTTATCATAGCTCTACTGATCATTATTTTAGTGCCTCCTCTGGCATATTTTCTTTTCATGTGTTATTTAACTCTCGTTGAGTACAGGCCTGATGCTACAGAAACAATTGAACCTGTTCATAATGAAAAAACTATGGATTCTACAGATGACAGCTACACTATTGCCTCTTGGAACATTGGTTATGGCGCTCTTGGTGATAATGCAGACTTTTTCATGGATGGCGGAAAAAGTGTAAATACTGCCAGTAAGGAACGCGTAGAGCAAAATATCAAGGGCATGCAGGAAGTTCTTAATGAAATTTCACCCGATTTTGTATTTCTGCAGGAAGTTGACAGAAATTCCGACAGGTCTCACAGAATAAACGAAGCTTATGAAATCGCCTCATCAATGGATGGATTTAGCAGCGCCTTTGCTATCAACTTTAAGGTTCCTTTCATTCCATATCCGTTCCCTCCCATAGGGAAAGTTGATGGCGGACTATTTACATTATCCGCTTATGATATTGAAAATGCTGAAAGAGTATCTCTTCCCTGCCCGTTTGGCTGGCCGCTTAGACTTGGAAATCTGAAGAGGTGTTTGCTCGTATCAAGAATTCCGATAGAAGAAAGCGAAAAGGAACTCGTGCTTGTTAATCTTCACCTTGAAGCCTATGATTCCGGAGAAGGAAAGGCACAACAGACAGCTCTTCTTAAAACATTTTTGGAGCAGGAATGTGAAAAAGGCAACTATGTTGTTGCAGGAGGCGATTTTAATCAGACCTTCTCCAGCATAGATACCTCTAAATTCCCTGTACATGAAGATAATTGGCAAGCAGGAACAATTGATGCGGATTCTTTTGATGAATATTTTAATATCTTCATGGACGGTGATACGGCAAGCGGCAGATCGCTTTTAGCGCCTTATGAAGGAGCAGATAAATCCTCTTTCCAGTTCTACATAATTGATGGATTTCTGGTATCTAAGAATATAGATACCTTGAGTGTAGAAACACTTGATTATGACTTTAAGGTATCAGATCACAATCCGGTTGTCCTTAAATTCAAACTTGGCAAATAAAAAAGAAACAAATATGCCATAAAGCAGTCACCAAAAACATGTCATTGGATATATACCCGGATGCTGTATTTTGGCATATTTGTCTGTGCCTGTCCTCCAACGTAATTGGTGCCATTTCTATTATTTTTCCAATATATATCAACATAGGCGGGGTTTGCATTGGGATATATAGAAACCATAACTACCGCATCTCTATAATCCTGTGTAGGATCATAAGCTCCGCTACTATTCCCCATGACATATTTCGTTCCACCGTCACGTTTTGTTCCTTTGCCATAGGCTACGACTCCTGCAGGTAACGACTGCCTGCTTGGATAGATTTTTCCGTTTCCGGGATTATAAGCTCCATAAGCATTGTTGCCTGCATTACCGCCAATTCCCGACCAGCTAAGTCCGGCTGCACTGGCACTTGCCGAATCTGTTACTCCCGAATAGTACAATTCAATAGCTGCAGAAGCAGCCTGACGCATAGTATAAATATCATAGGCCTCGCGGGATCTCTCAACTAAATTTGTAAAAATAGGAATTGTGATGGCAACGAGCACGGCAATGATTGCAACAACAATCAAAAGCTCTGCTACTGTGAGTCCTTTGTTGTTCTTTTTTACCGTTAATCCAATCATAGAAACCTCCCAAGGCGCAGCATCATTTTTTAAGTTTCAATCCAAATGCAGCACCAATTAACTAATTCTTTCATTTCAAAAAAATCAGTAAATATAAATCCCCCAAATGTTTTATCCCTACTATTATATCGGCACTTTTACCTGTTATCTTTATCAATAAACTCCAGTATTACTACCGCTGCCAGACAGTATACTATTGTCCACATTATGAGCCATGACCAGCATTCATAAACCGCATCTTTCTCAAATCTGTACGCTTCAACCTGATTTTGTTTGGCAGTCTCCATAAGGATATCATTTTTATAATTGTTTTCTTCTAAAAATTTAAAGGCCTCAAGAACAGGCTTCTGACCATCTACTTCTATATTCCTCATTTTCATTGCATTGTTCCATACGCTTACCATGGGAAGTGAATTATAGTCTCCCTGAGCGCACAATGCTGTAAGCCCCCACTTAGTTGCAGTCAGATCGGTAAACGGCATAACAGATTGAGGCAGGTTAAAAAAGCCACCGGAAAACAGCAGCTGAACTATCAGCATAAAAGGCATTACAGTCATGGCCGCTGTCGTTGTTCTTGAAAATGCAGATATCAAAAGAGCAAGCATATCCGCACAATAAGTTATAAGGAACAAGGTTATTCCTATATCCACGACTGCCCAATCTGTAATAAGGCTTTTCTTTGGAATTTCAACACTCATTATTTGAAACACAATAATGGTAATTACCGATTGCGCAATGCACAGAACAGCCTGGTAAATTACATGAGCTGCCACATACGATGTTATGTGAAGTCCGGATCTGTGGTCTCTCTTAACAATTGCACGCTCTCTGCATATGACCTGGATTGAATTAAAAAAGCCATTCCATATGCAAATGCAGGCCACTGCGAAGCATCCCATCAGCGTTCCTTCCATTGTTTTGTATAGATTCTGTCCAACCGTAAAAGCCACAAGTCCGGCTATTATGGCCGACATCGGTAGCACCTTCCAATCATTTTGAAACAAAAACATCCTGAACAGTTTTCCCAGATAGATTATTGTCTGTAAAAAATGTCCTGTATGTCTGATAGGTCTTCTTCTCATTTTTCTTCACCCCACTTTCCCTTCATGAGGTCTGCAAATTTAGCGATAAATTCCTCGCCATTTCCTTCTCCGCCCACATCCCGTGGATTTATTTCCAAAAGTATCTCTTCCATCGATTTTCTGCCAAAGAACTCATATGCCTCTTCTATAGCCCCGAAGAATGCAAGCCTTCCCGTATTGTTCTTGTCCTTTACAAGTACAATGACATCATCAAAAAGATCCGCCACTCTGTCCGGTGTATGCGTTATAACTATTACAATTTTACCTTCATCTGCAATCGTTCTAAGCTTTGTAAAAAGCCCTCTTGCAACAACACCGTCAAGTCCCGAATCCGGTTCATCCAATATAAAAAGAGTGGGATCCGATATAAATTCCATAGCTATGGACACTCTCTTTTTTTGTCCACCCGAAAGCTTATCGACAAGATTATTTTTTACGGCAGAAAGGCCGAACTGGTCAAGAACCTTTGTTATGCGCTCAATTTTCTCCATTATGGGCATATTTGAGGGAAGGCGAAGTGCCGCTGCATCAGCCAGAGTAAGAGTAACAGTATCATTACCGCGAACAAGATCCTGCTGGGGAACAAATCCAATGTCATACATCATCTTTCCGTAGTCATTGTAAACATCCATATCTCCGAGAGTCACTTTTGCATTTGCTTTTTCGTAACCTGTTATGGCATTCAGAAATGTGGTTTTTCCGGCTCCGGAGCCTCCGAGAAGAAGTACCATATGCCCTTTAGGTATTGTCATATGGATATCCCTCAGCAATGTTTTCTTCCTGAAATATGAAAACACCGTCTTATCAGTGATGTTTATCGTAAGACCGTCATCAATAGCACTAACGTCTTTACCCGGCCCATCTTCATCATCATAGTCAGACCATCTCTGAATCTTTTTGGTTGGCATAAACTTCTTTGAAAAGCCCCAGTATAGCATAGTGATGCTTCCAAAGAAGACAAAGGCCAAAATCCAGATTTTCTTTTTTCCAAAGACATTTATGAGCCCTAATGTTGCTCTGATATTGTAAATAACCTTTGCTATACTGAGCGAAAGCGCCACAATTATTACGAGCAGATAAAACTTAGTTTCTTTATCTACCGCATACATCAATATCTCAACCGGGTAGTATAAAGCTGCAACAATAGCATATCTTCTCCCATCCTCTTCTCTGTAAGCGCAGAGACTGAGCTGATATTCCCTTACGATCGGCACCAGGGACCAGATAGGTTTGCCCCCGCACTTTTTAAAGATGTTCCATAATCCGATTGATGTCAAAATATATGTAGCTATTTGAACTGCATCCAGATATATTTGATTCATATTTCCCCCTCATATGAAAATAAATATTTTATGTAACTATATATCTTTTACTGACTCATATATGAACGATAATCTATAGATCAAAAGTAAACTTTGTTCATTGATGATACTATGAATAAGTTATATTTTAATAATACCATTTACGATAAAATGTATAAACCCAAATTAAAATAAAATGAGTAATAGAAGTCACATCCATAGAGAAGCTTTTTCTTATACGCATCAAAGCGGATTCTGTATAATAAAAAAGTCATTCGTAACATTGATTTTCTTTATATCAATGTTGAATGACTTTTTCTTTATGTTCTGTACTTTTATGTATGAACTATCCGCTTGCTTAAATCAGATATCACTATCATCATTACTCCATAGAAGTTTAATGGTTGTTTCGATATTATCTCTGTCCATCTGCTTATAATCAAGGTTCTTGCCGGTTATGGAGTTCTCATATTCAGAGAGTGTATCAAGTTCATCCCAGGGTATCAGGCAGGCATGTATTCTGTTCTTAGGATCCTTAGTGATCCTTGTGGAGTGATCTTTTTTATACATCTCCTCTCTCTCTTTTAATTCTTCCTGTGTCATGCATCTGTAGCCCATAGAATAATGGAAAGCACACCACCTCTTATGCTCAGATTTTGCGAGATTTTCCATGCACTCAGCTCCTATCTCACCGGCGCCTGATATTCCAAGTCTTTCCATAAGACAGGACAGATAATCAGCACTTGCCCTGCAGCTCATCCTGTCAAAATATGAACAGTCCTTCCACTGCTCTTCTGCAGACTCATTATCACCTCTGTAATAATGATTTATCATCTTCGCCATCTCATCAATGTTTCTTCCGTATATGATTTCAGCATCAAAGGTATCAGTTATCTCGCAATGGAGGTCATCTTTATAGAATATTACAGAGCCATCGCAGCACTGATAAATCGGAACCTGATATCCTGCCTTTGCGAGTATCTCAGTTATTCCGTAAGCCATTTCGCGGCCGGCAGTTTCATTTCCTACTGCAATGTAAATTCCGGTAAGTGTAGAAGCATTTTCCTTCACATACTCTGTTAGTTCCACGCTTCTTCCATCATATGATTTGAGACTTATATCATAATTTTCCAGCATTGCCTCATAACGCACTCTATAGAATCCGTCCTTCTTATCGGCAGCAGGATCAAAAACACAGGCTCTGAATTCACTTCCCTCAAACTGTCCGCTTGCGACCATTCTCCTTAAGAGTTCCTGTCCCACACGGCCAAAGCCTATTATCAGTGTATCCACATTTCGCTCAGCTTTTCCCTCGCTATCAAACGGGATCGTATTACATACAGGGTATTTTTTCAGAAGGATTCTCGCCGTAAGCTCAGGACCATTAAAAGCAAAAACACTTCCGTAGCCATAATTATTACCGAGCGCCTGGAAATAATTGTTCTCAATATCCTCACGCCCCAAAAGAACCAGCTCCGTCTGGACCGGATCTATACCAAATTCCTGAAGACTATTCATCATCTTCGATGCATAATCAAAATTTGAATCTTCATTTTCAGATAATGCACTTACACGTATTTTACCCTTATATCTTTTTAATGAAATTCTTTGAAGGAACTTCTTAGATGGTTTTTTTGCGCTATTATCCGAAAACCATATTCCGCCCATATTCCTGATTGTAGCTTCGTAACCGGCTCCTTTTCCAACATACACAACGGATACCTTTCCATTCTTAACAAGCTCTCTTCCGATTGCTATTGTATGCTCATTTATTCCGTATATTATCTCTATATCATGTATCATCAAAAAGAATGTTCTGAGTTTCCTCAAAACGCCATCGCCTATCAGCATGATCACAGCACTGACAAGAGAATAATATGCAAAAAAATGTATCAGCCAGTAGAAAAGTGAAATCAAATGGCTGCTTCCGACAGCTCTGGTGAATTTTTCGTAATTATCACCGCCTGTATTACCGAACATTTTTCCCAGATCAACTACTGTTCTGAGAACTGCGCTTAATGGCTCTGCACTATATATGGAAGCGTTAATTATTCCATATATTCCGAGGCCTCCGATTATAGCGATAAAAAACGCAATCTGGGTCCACTTCGCCATATGTTCACTGTCTACTGCCAACCACAACGCAATTGAAAAGAATACAGCCGCCGAGATTAAGATAATCAAAATACTTTCCATATATGTCACCCTTTATTGCATATCAGTTGATATTATATTTAACCTGTTTCTCGGAAGATAATACCGAATCCGAAAACTGTTTTTTTGCTTCATCTATCAGCTCTTTATAATTCTTATAATGTGTGCGCTTTATATTCATCCTGTCGCTGCTAATAAGTATTGAATCCTCTCCTCCAAGATAAAGCATTCCTCTGTCAATATCTGCAACGCATCCATAGTTGTTCGTCTCATATAAAAGCATTCCGTATCCGGAACAGGCTGCCATCAGGTTACTGTCTTCATCACATATGATATTGGTCAGAGTCACGTTGGCATCAACAGAGCTAATAATTTCCTGTTTATCCATATCCCAAATGCGGACCTTATAATCATCTCCCTGTAAAACAAGATGTTTACTGTCCTTTGTAAAGGACATGAATACTCTCAAATAAGTGTCCATAGGAATCTCAGAAACTGTCTCCATACTTTCTGTATCCGCTACTCTGACTACCCCATCCATACATGTTATGGCAAGATATTTTCCGTCAGGACTAAGCGCCATATATTTCTTCCCAAAGACGTTGGTAACTGTACGAAGCTTATCATCCTTAAAATATGTAGACTCTCCGTTTTCAGTTTTAGCTGCGTAGAGGTTTTCTCCTGCTTCTGAAATATATATCTGCTTGCCATCCGCTGAAGAAATCATGCTTCCAACCTTGCCATCGTATTGCATTGCAATAATCGTCTCTTCACTTTGAAGATCAAGTGTAAGGCTGTTCCAGCTGCTCCATATATTGGCTATTTTCCCGTCATTTGAGATATTGAGTTCATACATGCTACTTTCAAATCCATACTTTTCAAGATCAATCTTTTCAGTATTCTTATTTTTCAGGTCGATTTTCCACAGGCATCTCCTGTCATGTAAATAGACAATATCTCCTCTGAAAATAACATCATCAATACTCTCTCCACTGTCAAAGGAGTAAAGCTCTTTTCCTTCCTTATCAAAAAAGCTTACTTTTCCGAAATCCATACTTGGTCCCATCGCAAATATCTCATTATCATCTGATACGGAAATAGGTCTCATAGTCTGATCAAAATTCATAAACTCTTTTGCATCAGGCGCTTCATGCCATGAAAGGACATGCACATCAGGTGAAGAAAATGAGTTAAACACAATTGCACCTTTAAAGTAGATAGCCTCTCTGATTGAATCATTAGTATCAAACTGAAAATCTGAATGTATACGTCCTTTTGAAAAATCAACAAAATCAATATTTCCCTGTTTGTAGCCGACTCTTCCGTAAGGGCTTCCTACCGTCAGACCAAGCATTGTAGCATCTGCAGGCAGATTAAATGAAGCCTTCACCTCTCCGTTTTTCTCATCCAGAGTGATTGCGCAGGTCTCAACTGTCACCACAATATCACTTACATTTTCATCACCTTCCTGATATTCATGTGCGGAAATCAGTGAACTAAATGACAAAATACTGTTTACATGTACGTCCAGTTCTTTTGTCCATAAAATGTTGCCGTCTTTATCAATAAGGTCTACGACAGCTCTTTTAAAGCCGTTATCCAGCATGTCATCATTAGCGGACACAACAGCATAGTTTCCATTATCAGTTCTGGTAAAATCCATCATCATCCCCTCTGATAAAGGAGCATCTATTACTGTCGCACTGTCCGGATCAATTATTGAAAAATAATTATGTCCAGCATCATCTCCAAGGTGTCCCGCTACATAAACGCCTTCAGAAATATTGTACTTTCCTCCGCCCTTGTAATACATATTTGTATTATTCGGAATTGTAGTTACGGTTTCACCTGTTGCAGGATCAAACACTTCTACTGACTCACAGCATACGAGAAGAGCTTTGTTCTTGTTCTCACATACCTCGCAGCTCACGATCATATCACTTGTATCTTTTGAATATATAACATTCCCTTCATAATCATACTTGATAAGATTATAATCCGTTGTTACATATACACCCGTTGCATCCGCATCAGCACTATTTACCATTTCGATATAATTTGAAGAATTGACACCGGGCTCAATTGTAGCTGCAAGAGACCAGTCTTCTGCATTCCATACATAAACTTTATTACCGTTATCAATAGTAATAAGCTTCGTAGCGTCATCTGACCTCTTCATCTTGGAAAGAGGCAGACTGTGCGTCAGATTTCTGTCAAAAGAAATGTCGTTGCCGCTATCATATGCATAGAGCGCCTTAGAGAGTGCGTACTCTGCTTCAGGTACATAAGGTCTGTCATCCTCTTTAGAAGGCAGTCCCTTCATCGCCACAAGTACTGCGTCTTCTCTGTTTCCGGATTCAAAAAGTGAAAGCGCCTCTTCAGCATAGAACCTTGATTGGTTTTCCTGTTTCCCCTGATATTGGACAGTAATCTCATCTGCAAGCTTCGTTTTCTCATCAGCAAGTTCCTTCATCTGAGTGGCAACATTGGCGTTATAAATACCAAAGGAAATACCTGAAACCGCCACGACTGTAGCTGCAGATGCTCCAAGTGTTATAGTCTTTCTGATAACACGCTCTCTGTGACGCTGTCTTAGTTCATCATATGTACATCCGATCACAGGTGCGGCAAGTCTTAAAAGCTCCGTCTTATACTTGGTGTTTCTCTCCTTCTTCGTAGCACCTCTTACATCAGCTGCCAGAGGTTCCACAGGATTCCCCTCTTCATCCTTAAGAAGCTGAGGCGGAAAAGACTCTTCCGGTTCACCTTCTATAAGAACTGCGAGCACATGATTTCTGTCGTGCATCTTTATGAAATTGTCTATTTCCTTACATACCCAGTAGGATTCCGGTGTTCGTGGAGAACAAATGACAATCAGATATTTTGATTCGGCAAGTGCCATAGAAATATTATTATCAAGATCACTTCCGATAGGCAGCTCTTCCTGGTCTCTGAAAACCCTGCCCATCTTCTTTTTTCCCGTCTTATTCTGTACAGACTTTGGTATCTTATAGGTCTCAAGTCCTGTATGAATCTTCTTTGCAACCTCCATGTCAAGAGGCGCATGTCTGTAGCTGATAAATGCGTCGTATCTCATCCCAAAAAACTCCCCTTTAAATATGACTCCCCTCATTAAGTCCAGGTCCTAGTTTACTATTTATATGGATTTTATTCAATCGCCAATGTGGCATATTGTGTTTACTTAATTTATCCAAAAACATTTAGAACAAAGAGTCGCTCGAGACTCTTTGCGCGCTGGTGCGCGCAAGCTTTAGCTTGCAAAATTCATCTGCGCACCAGTCGCATCCATAGCGGAGCGCTTTTTATTCAATAGGAAATCCGAAGGAATTTCCTATTGAATAAAAAAAGACCGCCATGCTTTCGCATGACGGTCTCTGTTGTCTAAGACCAAAGGCTTTTATTACTTGCTGATACGAAGAGTGATGTACTCTGTACGTGAGCTGTATGCTTTTGTGATCTTGTTCTGATAGATGAAGTGAATAGCTGTTGTAGCCATATTGCCATCATATTTTGATGTTGATAAAGAGCTTGTCTTTGAATACTTCTTGCCCTGATATGAGTAGCTGTAATCTGTCTTATTATCTGCAACCTTACCAAGAGTAAGCTTTCCGCCATTCTTTAACTTTGTAAAGTTACTTGTCTTCTTGCTACCCTCTGAGAGGCCATCGATTGTATCGAAGCAATCGCCGTCGCTGTTAAGGTCAACTCCACCCTTCTGGTGAACGAGCTCTGTCTCTGTTCTTGTGCCGTACTCATCATCATAGTTTGAAGAATCAGCCTCAAGTACCCAGTCATTATCCTTCTCAACCCAGATGTTTACAAGTCTGTAATCCTTGTTCATCTTAACCTTAAGCTTACCGGACTTCTTTGTTGTGTAGCCTACGCCATACTTGCTCTTGCCGGAATAGATGTACTTGTTGTTGTTAGCGCCCTTTGAATAATCATAAAGGAGCTCTTTTCCAGCGTATGTGATTGACTTGAATGCAGCTGCATCCTTAGTTACGTTAACAGTGATTGTCTTCTTTGTAACTTTGCCTGCTTCATCCTTAACCTTGTACTGGATCTTAGCTGTACCAATGCTCTTACCGAAGAGTCTGTAATTAAATGATGAACGCTTCTTCTGAAGTGCAAGCCAAGCTTCTTCTGTGTAGTTAGCTTCTGTCAGAGTTGTGAAAGCCTTAGAACCATCTCTGTTTGTGAAGTAGTAAGTCTTAGTATCCTTATCCTTTGTAGGATAACCTGTGTTGGTTGATTCACCAACCTTCTTAAGAGTGATGTTCTTCTTACCCTTGATAACCTTTACAGAATCAAGTGTCTCACCATAGTTGAGAGCAATACTGAATGTGCTGTAGTTCTCTACTGCTACATTAACCTTAGAAGGTGTTCCAACATAGTATCTGAGAGCTTCATCTCTTGCACTGCTGTCATATGTTGACTTACCGTCTGCTGTCTTAGTATAAGAGTATGTTTTGCCTGTTTCTTTTCTAGTCTCTGTAACTGTGTAGTCCTTTGTGGTATCAAGTGTACCATCAGCTGTTGCTGAACCCTTGTAATCAACGTCTGTCATAGCGTTAACGCTAACAGGTGTTACAAGAGTGATTGAGAGTGCCATTGCAAGTGCAGCAGCACCAAGTCTTGTGAATCTTGTCATTTAATTTCCCTCCATTAAACTTTTTTCATATTGACGTTCTTTCGTGAACGCCAACCAATGACTTTTATATTCTATCCCCATATTTTCCCTATGTCAACACGATAATGTGGCATAATAAACCACCTTTTCATTTCCAATTTTGAATGTTAAATATCGTTAATTACACGTTCTACAATACTTTTATCTATTATAAAAGTAATAATTTCCCATATTCGTCCCTGTACACCAAAAAAGAAGACCGCCACGCTTAGGTGACGGCCTTCTGATTGCTTATAATAGTCTTCAATTACTTATTTAAACGAAGGTTGATATAATATGTTGCTGCACCATATCTCTTTGTATTCTTTTCCTGATAGATGATATGGATTTTAGTTATAGCAAAATTACTCTCATACTTTTGAACGCCCTTGGTATTATACTTTGATGTCTTTGACTGGAAAGTATAAAGATAATCTTCCTTTTCTCCGGGAACAGTGCTAAGAGCGAGCTTTCCGCCATTCTTCATCTTTGTGAAGTTTGCAGTTCTCTTACTTCCCTCTGACATGCCATCGATTGTATCAAAGTAATCGCCATCACCATTAAGGTCTACACCGGCTTTTTGCTTAACAAGCTCTGTAGCTGAAGAAATGCCATAATCTTTATCAAAAGTAGAATCCTTGTCAACCTCACTTACCCAAGGATTATCCTTCTCAACCCAAATATTAACAAGCTTATAATCCTTATTCATGTTAACCTTGAATTTACCGGACTTCTTTGTTGTATAACCTAAACCATGCTTATTCTTTGATCCTGCATAGATATATTTATTATTCTTAGCATCCTTTGAATAATCATAAAGCAGATTCTTTCCTGCATAAGTGATTGTTTTAAAAGGAGAATCATCTGTGGAAACAGTAACTGTGATTGTCTTCTTTGTTACCTTCCCTGCTTCATCCTTAACCTTGTACTGAATCTTAGCTGAACCAATAGCCTTACCAAAAAGTCTGTATGTATACTTGTACTGAGTCTTCTGAAGTGCATAATATGCATCTTCTGTATAGTTGCCATCTGTCAAAGTTGTATAAGCCTTTGTTCCGTCAAGATTCTCAAAGTAATAAGTTTTGGTAGTTTTATCATACTCAGGGTAATCTGTATAGGATGATTCACCAACCTTCTTTAAGGTAATATTTTTCTTACCCTTAATAATCTTTACGGAATCCAAAGTCTCGCCATAATTAAGTTCAAAATCGATTTCTTCATAACAATCAATACCTACGGTAAGCTTTGACGGAATTCCCGCAAAATAATTAAGAGCCTCTCTTCTGGCTTGATAATCATATGTTGAAACACCGTTGGTCTGGGAATATGAATAAGTTTTACCTGTTTCTTTTCTTGTCTCTGTGACAGTATAGTCCTTAGTAGTATCGAGGGTTCCATCCTCAGTTGCAGTGCCCTTAAAATCAGTATCGATCATAGCATTTACTTTAACAGGCGCTACCATGGTAATAGACAATGCTAAAGCAAGTGCAGTTGCACCAATTTTAGAAAAATTCCTCATAAAAACAACCTCCATCATAAGAATACATAACGGTTTTTCATTACCGTATCTACGTGACAGTTTTCATTCTAGCATCTGCAAAACATTTGTCAACCCGCTTATAATGGGCATCTTCGGGCATTTTATAAAGTTTATAAAATGTTTATAATTTCGTATATGGAGCAAATACAGTAAGGACACAGATTTTTCACATTTAAGAAACCGTATCATAATCTAATCGTGTTTTACATTTTCTGAGAAATTTAATATTTTGAACCCTCAAATTTCGGTCCAAAGTGGCTACCTCGTGCTATAAATTTCTCCTCTTCAAGCAATAGTTTATCTTTAATTTTTGTCGGATGTCCGTTTATCAGGCTATCATACCCCCGCTTTCATAAACTTATATATCCTCTCGCAGCAATCAGGAGCCTCGTCATATAAAGCATGACCATAATCTTCATAAATATATGATTCACACCCTATCTTTTCAGCGATCTCAAGAGATGGCTCTTTTCCGAAAACCAGGTCTTTATCAGCCCCTATAATAAGTGCTCTGTTTTTGATGTTTTGAATGCGGTCCGAAATATCGAAATCAAAGATTCCCTCTGCGATGATAACAAACCTCTTTAAATCTTCATCAGTTACAAGCGTTGCAAGCTTCTTAAATGCATCGCGGTATTTGTTTACATAGTCTGCCGTATAGCATTTATCGGCAAATTCAAGCATCAGTGCTTCACTTTCCCCGGATTTGGCAAGTTCGATCCATTTGCCGATTACAGCTAAAGACTTTTCATTCATATGGGAACTGCTTGACTCCACCACCAGGTTGTTTATGAGCTCCGGGCATTTAAGCGCGATCGTCATAGAAATCATGCCGCCCTGGGATGTACTTATTATATTTATGTTCTTCAAGCCAAGTGCCTTTATTACTTCTATAGTGTCATTTGCCATATCCTCTATGGCGTATTTATCCGGAAGATTTTGTCTTCTGTCCATCACATAGACATCAAATTCTTCAGCAAAGATTTTGTAAGCAGCAGCTATAAAATCCGCAGAATCCATAACGCTCTTTATTGAGAGTCCCGGAATTATCACTATCGGATAGCCACCTTCTTTTCCGAATCTGAAATAGTTCATTACGATATTATTTGTTGTTACGGTTTGGATTTTAATAGACATTTTGGCCCCTCCTCATGTTTCTATATATATATTTAATTCCCATTTCATCCTCCAAAAAAGTAGTGACTTTTACACTTTTATGTAATAAAATAGATAGGTTGCACTACAAACGAATCTGTTTTGTAAAGAAAAGTTTTAATTATAGGAGGTTATTAAAAAAATGGATTCAAAACGTATGAAATGGAGCACATTGGCATTCATTGCTTTCTCCACTGTTTGGGGCTTCGGAAATGTGCTTAACGGTTTCGTTTACTTTAATGGTATTCAGGTTATTTTCAGCTGGATACTTATGTTTGCACTCTACTTTATTCCCTACGCACTCATGGTTGGCGAACTTGGTTCAGCGTTCAAGACATCAGGCGGTGGTGTAAGCTCATGGATTCTCAGTACTACAGGTCCCAAGCTTGCTTACTACGCAGGATGGACATATTGGGCATGCCACATTACTTACATTGCGTCCAAATCATCAGGCGGACTTAAGGCTCTTAGCTGGGCTGTTTTCAGAAACGGTGAGACCTATGACACATTCCCCACACTTGCTGTTCAGCTTGTAACCTTTGCAATTCTTCTTATTTTCTGCTGGATTGCATCAAGAGGTCTTAATCCTCTTAAAAAGCTCACAACAATTGCAGGAACAAGTATGTTCGTTATGTCAATTCTTTACATCATTATGATGTTTGCAGCTCCTGCCATCAATCCAAATGCAGGATATGTATCAATGGACTTTACTGCAAAAAATCTTATTCCTAACTTTGATGTTAAGTATTTCACATCACTTTCAATCCTTGTATTTGCAGTTGGCGGATGCGAAAAGATCTCTCCTTATGTAAATAAGGTAGAGAATCCCAGCAAGGGATTTCCCAAGTCAATGATCACTCTTGCTATCATGGTCGTTGTTTGTGCAATCCTTGGTACTATCTCAATGGGTATGATGTTCGATCCCGCTGAGATCAATGCATCAGCTGAGAGTTTCAACGCTTACAACTCAAACGGAAGTTACTGGGCATTCCAGAAGCTTGGTAATTACTACCACATGGGTGACAGTCTTCTTATCATCTATGCTATATGTAATGCAATAGGTCAGCTTTCTACTCTTGTACTTAGTATTGATGCTCCTCTTCGTATGCTTCTCGACAATGAAGATGCCAGAGAGTTCATCCCCACAGGTCTTCTTAAGAAGAACGACAAGGGTGCTTATGTAAACGGTATCAAGATGGTTGCTGTTCTTTCAGGTTCAATCATTCTTATCCAGTCATTTGTACCTGGCGCAGCAGCAGTCCTCAAGCAGCTCACAAAGCTCAACTCTGTCTGCATGCCTCTCCGTTACCTCTGGGTATTCTTCGCTTACATGGCTCTTCGTAAAGCCGGCGATAAATTCCCTGCTGAGTATCGCTTCGTTAAGAATCAGACTGTAGCAATGTTATTTGGTGCATGGTGCTTCATCGTGACAGCTGCCAGCTGTATCCTTGGTATGTATGATGCAGATCCTTTCACCTTTGCACTCAACGTAATAACTCCTCTTGTTCTTACAGGACTTGGTGTAATCCTTCCTATCATTGCAAAGAACGAGAAAAAAAAATAATAAGGTCGACATAAAAGGACACAAACATGAAAAGCTTTTTTAGAAAGATCAAATCAGATCCTGTTCTTATAGCAGCATGGATACTTGCAATTATCTCTTCTGTAGTTGTAAGACCCGACAGATCATATCTGTCTTATATTGATTTCAGGTCCCTTGGCATTTTGTGGGGACTGATGATCGTTATACAGGGTTTCAGGGAAAATTCCATATTTGAAAAGATCGGTGAGATTCTTCTTAAGAAAGTACAGACGGGACGGCAGTTGGCTGCCGTCCTTATCCTTATGTGTTTTCTTGGAAGCATGCTTATCACCAACGATGTAGCTCTTATTACATTTGTTCCTTTCGCTCTCATGACACTTCACAGCTGTAAGCGTGAGGATATGATGATCCCGGTAATAGTTCTGCAGACAGTTGCGGCAAATCTGGGAAGCATGCTCACCCCAATAGGTAATCCTCAAAACCTTTATCTGTATGGTTTAACCGGAATGAGTCTTGTGGATTTTGTTCTGTGCATGTTACCCTACAGCCTGTTCTCCCTGCTTCTTCTTATTGTTTCGCTCTTCTTTATCAAGGGCGGAAAGGAAAGTCTCGGAGAAAGAAAAGACAACTACCAGGTAGTAAAAAGCTTTGGAAGCAAAAAGCAGGTAATTGTTTACAGCATCCTTTTTGTAATTGCACTTATCACTGTACTAAGGATAATTCCATGGTATGTAATGGCTCTTATAATCCTGGTTACTGTTGCAGTTATGGATGGCAAAATCCTTCTGAGAGCCGATTACATTCTTCTTCTTACATTTATCGGATTTTTCATTTTCACAGGTAATATGGGAAGGATTCCGGCGGTAAGTGATTTTCTTAGAGCTGTTTCTGCCGGGAAAGAATTTTTGATCGCAATTATTGCCAGCCAGTTTATCAGTAATGTTCCGGCTACTCTGATGTTATCCGGTTTTGTATCAGACTACAAAGAGCTGCTGATCGGCGTCAACGTAGGCGGACTCGGAACTCTTATTGCTTCAATGGCAAGCCTTATCTCATTTAAGGCCTACGGAAACGATTATAAAGATAATCGAGGAAAATATATTGCTGTATTCAGCCTTGTAAATATAGCATTTCTGATAGCACTTTCAGCATTTAAGCTTTTCGTATAGTTTACAGGTTTTTCGTAAACAGCCCCGCAGCGAAGCCATCCGTTCAGAAATGTGCAGTTCTCGGACTAGGATGATGATTTTCAAAATGAAGAAAGCAGCAACTGCCGATTGCTTTGAGCAACGTCGAAATGAGGCATTTGCTGCTTTATGAATTTATCTATAGAGTGCGCCAACATATGCTGCGCGGTCGATCACTCTTCTGGTATCGTTGCAGTAAACAACTATATTTATTCCGTCAACATGAAGTGAGTAATCCTCATTGTCAATCATTATGCTGCTCTCGTTTCCTGCATATTCACCCTTAGAAACAATGGAGTAGTCTACTCTGGATTTTCTGATACTGCCGACAGATCTTACCATATCTGTATCATGTTGCTGCTCCAGTATTTCTTCGCTTTTAATTCCGCAAAAGCTTTCGCCCTCTTCCATGCTCAGATCAAATCCCAGTTTTGCAAATTCAGCCTTAGCTTCATCGTCAAGACAGTACGATACATCGGATTGTCCTGCGAGAAATACGGTATATCTCGGATTAGCAAGGAGATTGATATACTTGCCAAGGTCGCTTATGTTTTGCAGCTCGCAGTCCTCCAGTACCTGTTTGTAATAGTCCTTAGTACTGCTCCACTGCTCATCCTCGATACCTGCAACGTCATAATCGTTCAAAAGAGTGTTTCCCATGTATTTTGAGAGTTTCTTTGCACCCCTGATGTTGCAGTGCCAGTCATCACTCATATTTCTGCTGTACTTAAATTTTGATGCTTCATAATAAGCATTCTCATTAAAGTCAATGAATTCCAGATTATTCTCATCAGCATATTTTTTTACCGTATTATGCTTTGAGGTATCCCATCCGGTGGTTGGTGTTTTTGTAAGTATGAGCTGAATTCCTTTCTCTTTGCACAGAGCTACGATTTTATCAAGATACTCTGACATAAGAGGATGCATTTCAGTAACCTGCTCGTGATCGAATTCCAGATATGGCTGATAATCCGGATATACTCCTCCGCGTCCCGCAAGTGGAGCAAAACCCTTAAGCTCAAAATGTTTTTCCATACTTGCGAAGACAAAGTCCGACTCAGCAAGGTTCATCCATCTTGTGTGGAATCTCTCATTCGTGAAAAGATAACTGTTTACGGTCTGACTCTCATCATATTTACAAATATCATTTATGCAATTCCACTTAACACCTGACCATTTCATGGCATCAATTGCCATTCGTGTAAAGGATTCAGCTGTATTAAGTGCATCATCAGGATTGAAGGTATAGAGCATATAAAGTTCCAAAACTACTGCAGAAGGGTTCTGAAATCTCAAAGCCTCCTGAAGCCAATAATAAGATACAAGCAGGTTTTGCTGCTCGCAGCAAAGATTGTAGCTTCTGATTCCGTTGTTGTCATAAACAACCTGGGGATTAAAAGCCGCTCCGCCGTGGCTGCTGCCGAGAAACAGAACATCAACGGTGTTCCTTTTCATCTTGTAGAATCCTTTAAAGGTGGAAGTCGTCGACCAGGAATCCTCATAGTATTTTTTCGGTGTTACCACATAATTTACCGTAGTTACCACAAAACAAAGTATTAGCGTAAATGCTATCGCCCGTATGGCGAATTTAAAATGCTCTTTCATTTAAAAGCCTCCATAGATAAAATCCTGAGCATCAAAGCCAAATCCATATGTACCAAGGAGCATAATGCCCACTATTGCAGCGATGTAAATTCCCCATCTTATTAAAAGAGGCTGTCTGTAGATTTTATCGCCTACTGATTTTCCAAGCTCCTGATACTGCCCGACCTTGATCAGAATGAAAACAGAAATAATAAGAACAACTATTTCCTTCCAATGAAGTCCCAGGGTGAAAATCCTGTCATTAAAAAGTACCCAGGGATTAAAATCGGTAAACATGTGAAGAATAAGCTTTAAGCCTTTGTTAAGGGAATCAGCTCTGAAAATAATCCATGCCCAGTTAACAAGCAAAAAAGTGCCTGTCTGTTTTATCCATCTCTTTTTATTGGATTCGGGTGTAATACTGCATACCTCATAAGCCCTTTCCCTTACATTGAAGGTCATCTCTCCGATTATCTGATAAAAAGCATGCATAGCTCCCCATACCAGGAACTTCACACCGGCTCCGTGCCACAGTCCGCTTAAGAGAAAGGTTATTACAAGATTTATATATTTTCTTGCTTTCCCATGCCTGTTTCCACCAAGGGGTATATAAATATAATCTCTAAGCCATTCACTTAAGGATATATGCCACCTTCTCCAGAAATCCTTGATTGAGAGTGAAAAATATGGTCTCTTAAAGTTGTTTATAAGCTCGATTCCAAAAAGTCCCGACACGCCTCTTGCAAGTGTGGTGCATGCGAGGAAATCTGCATAAAGCTGAAGGCTGTACAAAAATGATGCCACCCAGATATATGCGCCCGAGTAAGCGGGAAAATTATCAAAAACAGTGTTTACAATAACTGCAGCCTTATCGGCTATCACAAGCTTTAAGAAAAAGCCCCATATTATCTGCTGAAATCCCTTTATAAATCTCTCCTCATTAAAAAGATTTCCATCTATGAGCTGAGGCTGAAGTTGTTTATATCTTGGTATCGGTCCCTGAATTATCTGCGGGAAAAATCCGGCAAAAAGAGCATATTTGGCAATGTTCTTTTCAGGCTCTGTTTTACCTGTATAAACATCAGCAAGATATGCGATAAGCTGTAATGTGTAAAAGGAAATCCCAAGAGGCGTTATCCAGTTGACGGGATCCATCTTCAGAATATCCGCAATTACAAAGTTTGAATTCTTTATAAGAAACCAGGGCGCAGCCACGCCTAAAATTCCAAGGATAAAAGCAGCCTTTCTTCCGCCCTTTTGAAGCCTCTGCATCAGAACCGCTGCAATATAGCTTATGATAATCGTTCCAAGGAATATCCAAAGACCGGCTTTGTAGAAAGCTACGTAGAATGTGATGTCAGCAATAAGAAGCGCTATCCATCTTATTTTTTTCGGAAATGCATAATAAAGCACCAGTGCCAGAAGCACCAGTACATAGTAATTCAGAGATATATAAACCATTCTTCAAATTCACCCCATAGTCTAAATTTAAACCATCTTTGATTATAGCATAGATTTCCGAACTTCTTCATAAATTCGGAAATCATACCATATCGATATTATACAAAGTGAAATTTTATACGAAAATACGATAACAATTTATAATCTTTTTATTAACATGTAAAAAAGATTTAATCCTCTGTTCTAAGCATTATGGTAAAATTCAATATACATAAAGCTACATTTCACTTTGTTTTTGCGTCTTTTGCCTGATACGAGGGGCTTACTCTATGAGCATTGATACCATTGAAAATGTATGTACTTTACTTGCTGTGATCATAGGGACTCTTTATGCTCTTTTCAGATATGTAAAAACTCCCAAGCGCGGATGGCTCCTTATTTCTGTCTTCTTCATGACTCACCTGATAAGCGATTACTATTGGACCACCTATACTCTTGTTATGGGGGAAAATCCTGACGTTTCTGCTTTCATGGCTTATTTGGGCTGGAACATCGGCTATTTTGTTATGTTCATTTTTGCACTTCATATGAGACCGGAGGGCACTAAGGGCTTCTTCCATCCCATGATAATTTTGCCTATTCCGCTCGGCATATGGCAGTTTTTCATTTATCTCCCCTTTGGCGGTATTATAAATAATATTTGGGAAGGTGTCTTTGCCACAGCAATCGCATGTGTAAGTATGCAGGTAATCATCCATTACTTTATGCACAACACCGAAAAGCGGGAAATTCCCTGGCTTCACGCAACACTTCTGCTATTCATAATCTTTGAATACGGTATGTGGACCTCCTCCTGTTACGATTGGGACAGCTCTTTGACAGATCCGTATTACTACTTTTCTTTTTTTGAGTGTATATCTCTGATCCTTATCCCCTTTGCCATAAGCAAATGCTATGAACAAAGGGGCTTATCAAAAGCAGCACGAAATGTACAGGAAACAAGATTAACAATACTTCTCCAGGTTATGATAACTGTAATTATGTTCTTTGGTACAACCGGCGGTTACTATATCGGCATTCAAATGAAACGTGCTCTGCCTGAGGGTATTGATGATCCGTCTAATCTAAAAAACATCGCAACCACTCTCTTTATCATTTCCATATTATTGGTAATATTCATAATGATGTTCATCCTTATGATAGTGCTAAGATACAAATCTATTGAGCGTGATATGCCCGAGGATGCAGCAGTAAGGCGCGGACGTCTCAATTTCGTACTGACGGTCATCATTACATTTTCACTGATGATAATCTCTATATTATATACATCAAAACTGTTTTACAGGGTATCCGTGACAGGTGCCAAAGAGGATGGGCAGGCCAAAGTATATTCCACTGTGGAAGATTTGGAAAATTATCTTGGAGTTGCAAGATCCATACTCTGGGTTACGGCCGATACCGTTGATATCATGATGCACCGGGGAGCATCTCAGGAAGAGATCACCGATTATATCTACAAGCAGACAGAAAATCAGTCACAACAATTCGATGAAAATTTCACCGGTATATATGCATATATTAATGGTGAATACATAGATGGATCGGGATGGGTTCCGCCTTCAGATTATCGTGTTGAAGACCGTGACTGGTATAAAGCTGCTGTAGATGCAAACGGTAAGACCATAATTGTATCCCCTTACATAGATGCTCAGACAAAATCCATCGTTATCACAATCTGTAAGCTATTGGATGACGGTGGGAAGCCCGGTGATTATAAGAACCGTGAGGTAGTAGCACTTGATATGATAGTAAACCATGTACAGACCATTGCCGATGATGTAAATATCGGCGGCAAGGGTTTTTGTTTTGTTGTAAATCATGACGGTATGATCATAGCAGATCATGACAGAACTCATAATGGCCAAGATGTTAATAAAATCTACGGGACCGATCTGCTTGGCACCTTTTCAGACGATACTTACAGCACAATAAATACCCATTTAAACGGTGATGCTTACACTCTCTTTGTAGGTAGCGTCACAGGACAATGGTATGTAGTTATTGCTATTAGTGATAAGGAGCTCCTGGAAGAAACAAACCGCCAGCTTACTTTTAATATTCTGGTCTCGCTTATTATTTTCCTGCTAATCTCCTTCTTCTATTTTCTTGGTTACAAAAACGAGCAGTTAAATGCAAAGAAAATGGAAGAAATGCGCACTACCTCCATGCGCCGTGAATACGAAGCCATGATCTTAAAACAAAAAGAGGTTTCCGCAAACGAGGCAAACAAAGCAAAGAGTCAGTTCCTTGCTCAGATGTCACACGAAATCCGCACTCCCATAAATGCTGTGCTTGGCATGAATGAAATGATACTTCGAACAACAAAAGAAGCACAGACCATGGATTATGCAAAAAATATAGATTCCGCAGGAAATACTCTGCTTGCCCTTATAAACACCATCCTTGATTTTTCAAAAATCGAAGACGGAAAGATGGAAATCATTCCTGACAGCTACGAGACCGCGCCTTTGATCAATGAACTGATAAATTCCATTTCTAAACGAGCAGAGGAAAAAGGGTTGGAATTAATAACCGCTATAGATGATACTCTTCCCTGCATGCTCTTTGGTGATGATGTACGCCTCAAGCAGGTTATAGTAAACCTCCTCACAAACGCTGTTAAATACACAGAGAGGGGCTCTGTTAAATTAACAGTAAGAAATTCAGAAATAACTAATGGCATCCTTAAGTTATATGTATCTGTAAAAGATACAGGAATAGGTATCAAACCCGAAGATATCGATCGTTTGTCACTATCCTTCCAGAGACTTGATGAAAAAAAGAACCGCAACATTGAAGGAACAGGACTTGGTATGTCCATAGTCACAAATCTGCTGACTCTTATGGGCAGTAAAATATGTGTACAAAGTACCTACGGTGAAGGCTCCAATTTCTTTTTTACCATTAATCAGAAAGTAATTGATGAAACGCCTATCGGTAATTTTGCAAGTAACCCTGAAGCTTCACTCACTGACCGATCCGATAAAGACCTTGTTTTTGCTCCAAATGCCAGGGTCCTTGTTGTAGATGATAACAAGCTGAATCTTATGGTCGCAGCAAATCTGTTAAAGCTATGCCACATAAATCCGGATGCGGTAGCTTCAGGTCAGGAAGCCATAGAAGCTATGTCACATAAAACTTATGACATGGTTTTCCTTGATCACATGATGCCGCAGATGGACGGAGTAGAAGCTCTGCATGAAATGCTAAGCCAGGGTCTTATTGCAACCAATACCAGAATGATTGTTCTGACCGCAAATGCTGTTGTCGGTGCAAAGGAAGCATACATGAAAGAAGGCTTCGATGATTATCTCTCAAAGCCCGTCGAAATAAGCAATCTTGTTGCTATCCTGAAAAAATATCTTCCAAAGAGTGCATTCGAGGAAAAAGTGCCGGATAGTCAGGAACCCAAAAACACAGGAACAGTGCAGGAAGATTCTTCCGATAAAAACAGCAATCAGCTCTATGACCTTGAAAATCTTAAAGCTGCGGGAATCGATCCTGACAGTGGCATCGAGTACTGCGCAGGTGGAACAGATGCATACTTTGAAATATTGGATTTCTTTACGATAGATTATGAGACAAAAAGTGCAAAGCTCTCCTCTTACTTTGAAAACGGAAATTGGAGCGACTACAGTATTCTTGTGCATTCAATAAAAGGAAACCTTCGCACATTGGGAGTTGCCGATCTTGCAGAAAAAGCTCTTGATCTTGAGAAGGCATCAAAAAATAAAGACATTACATTTATTATGGATAATCATTACTCCTTCATGGAGGAATATCACACACTGAAGGAAAAAATAAATGCGGCAAAGAACTGATTCCTTGCCGCATTTTTATTTAAGTATTTATACAAGTTTTTTCAGCTTCCAAGATACGCAGCTTTGACCTTTTCATCCTGAAGGAGGTCTATGCCGGTGCCTTCCATGGAAATCTTACCGTTTTCGATAACGTATGCCCTATCCGCCACATGAAGTGCCATATTGGCATTCTGTTCGATAAGAAGGACAGTGGTTCCGGCCTCATGTATCTGCCTTATTATCTCGAAAATTTCCTGTACAACAATCGGTGCAAGACCAAGGGAAGGTTCATCCATCATAAGGAGCTTTGGTCTTCCCATAAGCGCTCTTCCGACAGCCAGCATCTGCTGCTCTCCTCCTGAGAGTGTACCGCCTTCCTGCCAGGAACGCTCCTTAAGCCTTGGGAAAAATCCATATACTCTCTCAATGTCCGCTTCCAGATCGTCTTTTCTTAGATATGCCCCGATCTTAAGATTTTCCAAAACAGTAAGATTTGGGAAAATCCTACGACCCTCGGGAACCATCATAACGCCTTTGGAAACTATTGATGTCGGATCTTTTCCGGTAATGTCATCACCTTCAAAGATTATTTTACCGCTCTTTGGTTTAACAAGTCCCGATATGGTTCGAAGAGTTGAGCTTTTACCTGCACCGTTGGCACCGATAAGAGTAACTATCTCTCCTTCCTTTACATCAAAGCTTATACCGCGCACAGCTTCGATTCCCCCATAACTTATCTGCAAATTATCTATCCGTAATACCTGTTCACTCATCTATTACTCCTCGCCTGCAACTCCCAGATATGCTTCTATAACGCGCTGATTCTTCTGAACCTCTTCAGGTACACCCTGGGCTATCTCACTGCCAAAATCAATAACATAGATGTAGTCCGAGATATTCATAACAAGGTCCATGTGATGCTCGATAAGAAATACCGTGAGATCGTATTTTTCACGAATCTGACGTACAAAATCTGCCAGTTCATTTGTCTCCTGCGGATTCATTCCGGCTGCAGGTTCATCAAGCAAAAGAAGCTTCGGCTTTGTGGCAAGTGCTCTCGCAATTTCAAGTCTTCTCTGAAGACCGTAGGGCAGACTGACCGCAAGCTCATCCTTGTAAGCATCAAGCCCCTGCTCTACCAAAAGCTCCATTGTTTCTTCTCTCATTCGCTTCTCTTCAGCGAGATTACCTCTGAAAATTGCTGAGAATACGTTCTGTTTTGCATGCTGATGTTTTGCTATCAGCACGTTGTCAAAAACTGTCATACTCTTCCACAAGCGAATATTCTGGAAAGTTCTTGCTATTCCAAGTCCGGTTATCTGATCCGGCGTGGGCGCAAGAGCTGCTTCTTTTGCGTACTTATCTGCATTTTCACCTTTATAATTCTTAGCTGCTTTTCCTTGCGGATGATTTCTTACCATGGGCTTACCCATGAATTCAATAAGTCCGTTCGTAGGCTGATATACCCCTGTAATACAGTTAAATGCTGTGGTTTTTCCCGCACCGTTAGGTCCTATAAGAGCAATTATCTTGTTCTCCG
Source organism: Butyrivibrio sp. AE3004 (assembly GCF_000703165.1). Classification (NCBI taxonomy): domain Bacteria; kingdom Bacillati; phylum Bacillota; class Clostridia; order Lachnospirales; family Lachnospiraceae; genus Butyrivibrio; species Butyrivibrio sp. AE3004. The sequence goes on along the minus strand of NZ_JNLQ01000002.1, from coordinate 1,124,129 downwards.
GAACCTCAAGCGACAGATTATTAACAGAGACAACGCCTCCGAACTGCATTGTTACATTTTCAAGTCGTAAAGCATTTCCCATATCCTACTGTTTCCTTTCCCTTTTTCCGGACACCAATTTCATGAGTCCGCTAAGACTCAGTTCATTATTCCCCATTATGCCCTGTGAGAAGAACAGCACTATTACCATGATAACTATGGAAAATACCACCATTCTAAAACCGTTTCTAAGAAGCGGTACTTTAAAGCCACCGATGTATTGCTCACTGTCAAGGAATCTTAGCCACCACTCGGAGCATGCCACATATAAAAAGGTTGCAAGCACACTACCGCTAACGGAGCCGATTCCGCCTATAACTACGATCAGAAGAATCTCGTAAGTCATTACAGAGGTAAAGGCTTTTGCCTGCGCATTGGCTACATACATTGCAAACAGTGCTCCGCCTACTCCTGCAAAGAAACTTGAGATTACAAAAGAAAGCATTTTGTGTTTAAACAAACTGATACCCATAGCCTCTGCTGCTATTTCATCATCACGGATTGCTTTAAATGCGCGTCCGTATGAGCTGTGAATAAGGAGGACTATGATAGCGATACAAACAGATGCTATAAGGAAAGGTACAAATGTAGATAATCTCACAAGTACATTTCCGGAACCATCTGTAATATTAAAGCTTGAAAATGTGGGGAAGCCTTTTATCATATTGGCTCCGTTTGTAATTCTTCCAAGCTTTTGCCACTGGAATATTGCTCTTAGTATCTCGGCAAAACCAAGTGTAGCTATAGCCAGATAATCACTTTTAAGTCTAAGTACCGGGATTCCTATAAGATAAGCAAAGAATGCAGCAACGCATCCTGCCAGTATAAGTGCGATAAGGCAGCCCAGTATCATACTGATTGCTCCGCCTTGGCCACTTGTTCCGAATATCCCTGAAAGGGCATCGATTATTGATGATTTTAACGCACATCCTCCGAAAAGGTAGTAAACCTGCTCTTTCTGGTCGGCAGGAACCGTAAGAATGGCATAGGTGTAAGCACCAAGCAGCATGAATCCGGCCTGTCCCAGTGAAAACAGCCCCGTAAAACCATTAAGAAGATTCATTGATACTGCTACCAGCGAATAAACCGCCGCCTTTTTCAGAACCGTAAACAGAGGACTGGTCGGCTGGAAAACCTGAGGAAGTCCGGGAATTATCGCACTTAGATTTTCAAGTAGTATTACCAGCAATAATAAAATTGCAATTCCTATAAATGCTCTTAGATTAAATTGTTTCTGCTTCATATTTTATACCTTGTCTGTAGCAGCTTCCCCGAAGAGACCCTGCGGTTTGAATACTAGAATAATGATAAGGAGCGCAAAGGTAAATGCATCCGAAAAGACTGAAACGTCCCAGGCTGAAGGCAGCCCCTTGATGATGGTTTCACAGATTCCGATCAAAAATGCACCGATGACAGCTCCCGGAATAGAACCGATTCCTCCGAATACTGCGGCTACGAATGCCTTAAGTCCCGGCATTGCACCTGCCATGGGCGTAATTGCAGGATAGTTTGTAAAGAACAGTATCGATCCTACTGCCGCAAGTGCTGAACCGATAATAAAGGTTGCGGAAATAACGTTGTTGATTTTTATTCCCATGAGCCTGCTTGTCTCAAAATCCTTTGAAACCGCTCTCATTGCCATTCCGACCTTTGTTCTGTTTATAAGCTGTGTAAGCGCAAATACCAGTGCAAGAACCAGAATGGGAGTAATGATTACCACCCACTTTGTCTGTGTTCCGGCAACATTAACCGTATTTGATAAAAACGGTATGGTGGGATAAGTCATAGGCTGTCCGCCTGTAATGTATGTCGCTGTATTCTGCAAAAGATAACTTACACCGATAGCTGAGATCATAACCGACATTCTCGGAGCATCTCTCAAGGGCTTGTATGCCGCTCTCTCGATTGTGAATCCCAAGAATACCGTAAGCAGAATAACAAGAGGTAATGACTCCCCGATAGGAAGAGTTGCGGTGAAATATATTCCCATGAGTCCCGCTACCATAAATACGTCACCGTGAGCAAAATTGATAAGGCGAAGTATTCCGTAAACAAGTGTATATCCGATTGCTATAAGAGCATATTGTCCACCAACCGATATTCCCGAAAGCAATACTGAAATGATATATTCCATAAATAGATTTCCTTTATATTAGTTTTTCTGCAGAGGTACTGCGCCTTTTAATGACACAGATTTCCTCTGCAGAATAAGTCTTTCACATTATTTAGATGCAGAACCGGTCTGAACCTTTTCAAACGCCCATGTGCCTGAAGATGTATCAGCAGTCTTTATATATGCAGTATCACGTACAGCATCACCGATATCATCAAATGCGATTGAGCCTGATACACCATCCCATTTAACTCCCGGGATTGCAGCTTTGATAGCTGCCTTATCGCCTGTGCCTGCTGCCTTGATCGCCTCAAGAGCAACATAGTATGCATCATAACCCATAGCTGTTACGGCTGAGATCGTATCGTTACCGCCGTTTGCTGTCAGAGCATTGGAATTGCCGTTGATATAGTCCTTGATTCCTTTATCAAAGGTCTCTGAACCACCCTCCTGATAGAAGGTAGAAACAAACAGCTGAAGGTTTGTACCCTTTGTAGCTTCAAGAACCATGTTGTCATCAAGTGTATCGGAGCCAAGGAAAGGAATTCCGATATCAAGTGAAGCTGCCTGCTCCATGATCTGCTTTGCATAAGCGATGGATACGGGTGTGAAAATAACATCTGCACCTTCACTCTTTGCTTTATTAAGATATGAAGTAAAATCAGAATTGTTTGTAGGGAATGAGTCTGCGATTACTTCTCCGCCTGCTCCTTCAAATACCTGCTTGAAGAAAGCAATAAGTCCCTGATCGTATTCGTTTCCGTTCTCTCCGAGACAGTAAGCCTTCTTTGCAGAGAATTTATCCATAGCAAAGTTTGCAAGAACGTCTGCCTGGAAATTATCAAGGAAGCAAATTCTGAAGTAATAATCATTTCCTGCTGTTACATTGGGATTTGTGCAGGTAACGCCGATAGCTGCGAGTCCTGCTTCTTCGAATTTAGGTCCGCCGGCCATAGAAACACCTGAACCGTAAGAGCCAAGAACCAGAGATACGTTCTTGCCGACAAGTTCTGATGCGGCTGAAGGAGCCTTGTCTGCTGATGATCCGTTATCAGCAATAACCAGTTCAACATTGTAGGTCTTTCCGTCGATATCAACGGTGGGTGTCTCAGAATTTGCATACTGCATTCCGAGAATTTCCTTTTTTCCGCCTGAAGCAGAATCGCCTGTAGAAGGCTCAAAGACACCGATTTTAATCGTGTCTCCGGAGGATGATTCTCCCGATGCCGGTGCAGCATCTCCCGATGATCCGCAAGCCATAAGCCCAAAAGCCATGACGCCTGCCATTGCCATTGCTACAACTTTTTTCATACTCATGCTTTACCCTCCTCATATGAAAATATATGTGTTATCATGTGTTATTTATTATTTTAGTCATACATTTTCCCATCGTCTACTTTTTTTTGAAAATTTCCATTCATTTTTTAGTGTTTTTTCTATTATTTACCTGACTTCGCACGACAAAGAAGGGCTGAGATAGCTATCCGCCCCTCTTAACCCTCAGACCATATGCTCATCTTCACCGTTAATGGACGGATAGCTTACTTCGTGGAAAAGATGGGGCTCGTTCTATGCTTTCCGTTTGAAAAAGAATACACATACTGCAGCGACCGCATAGACTGCTGCTCCGATCATCATTGGTGAAAATACACCCTTTTCCGGAATCAGAAGAAGCTCTGCAATAACAGGTGCAAAAGTAAGCAGCACATACGAGAGCACTACTGAAAGAATAAGTGCAGAGGATTCATCCACGGATTTTTTTACCACCTTAAGTTCCATAAACTGGTCGGTACACATAGGTGTGGCAAATCCATCCAAAAAGCCCAAAATCATGCTTGTTATAACTATCATGAGCGGAAGCGGAGGCATTTTGAGTATAAAGATACTGACTGCAGTCAGAGAAAAAGCAAACGCTATGGATAGCGGGATTCCAAATATCTTCTTTGCCATAGATACCAGATAGGGTCCTATATATATTCCTGCGATACCATTGGCAATATAGCAATATGACAGCATGACAGAAGAAATGCCGTTTGTCTGACAGATTGCGGGAATAAGTGTTACGCACAGCATGACACCGATATTAAGCGGAATACCTATTACTACCACATAGAACAGCATCTCCCATGAAAAGATCATCCTGATAATGCTTCCGATTTTAACAGGCTTCTCCTCTTCTCCGGAATTCTCTCCCTTTTCCTTTAAAGCTCTCCATGGAAGAAGGAAGAACGAAGCCAAAAGATATGCGAAAAACAGACATGCAGAAAAAACAAAAGTCATTGCATAACCTGTATTTGCTGAAAGAATAGCACCAAGGCCCGCTCCGCAGGTAGCTCCGGCAAGAAGTCCTGCATTGTCCTGGGAAATATTGTCGCTTCTTCCTGTCTCAGTCTCATACCCCTTTGTGATAAGATAATTTGAAACCTGCTTAAAGCCCGCATAAGCAATACCTGCAACAGCCCTGCACAGGATTATTATCAAAGCCGTACTCATGCTAAAGGCTGTCACATTGCATATGATCATCAGGATCGTTGAAACAATGAGCATTACACGTATATTAAACTTCTTTACAAAGCGCGGGAGAAGCAGCATTGAGATCATCTGCGTTAAGCCTTCCAGGGTAAGAGGAAGTGCTGCCGTCATACCGACAGAAAGGCCAAATACAGACTCTCCGCTCTCTCTTATTAGCATAGCTGCATAGGGAACACACATATATTCCGCCGTAGAGCATAAAAATCCCGAAAATCTGAGGGCAATTCCAACCTGCTTTTCAGAAAAGCTTTTTCCTTTCCCCGATGATTTTTCAAACTTATCAACCAAAAGTTCAGTAATATTATTAAGCTCAAATACAAAAATCATCAGGATTATCATTGTTGAAAGAAGAACAAGAACAATATGGTACATTTCCTTCTTCATTGCTTCAGTAGAAAGCTCTGCCTCAAGAAATAGCATAATCCCGTCTTTTTCATTTAAATTTATGGCGTAAGACAAAATATCGGATTCTTCATCTGTCCTTTTAAATTCAGTAATGTGATCGATTACCCGAACCGATTTGATCATCGTAAGAGAATAAACTCTTTCCTCAATATAGTCCTTAAGGTCATCCACCTCTCTGAGGTCAACACCCTGGCTCTGGACACGCCTTATCGTATCCTCAAGATTTTGCATGGTAACCTTAATGGAATCCTCCATTTTTCCTATATAATCATTCTGGAATCTGTTTATCAAAAGAGTTGATAAAACAATGATGCTTATAGTCATTACAATAATTGTAATGGCCTTTTCAAAATTACGGTTTTCTTTTCCTTTACCTGTTTCCAGGAATTTGTCCGATCTTATTATTATGACTAAGATTGCAAGGACCATCATTTCAATAACGCCAACTATCACTGATAATACGACCACATCTTTTTTCAGAATTTCAAAGCCTTCTTCAAAAGCCTCTCCGGAGTAAAGACATCCAAAATATCCGAGAATTTCCTCATCCTGATGAATAGCTGTAAGGATAACCTCGCTGCGACCTTTTTTTATGATCCCGCCGTCATTTTGGGGAAGTTCATCATATTTTCTTGCAAACTCCCTGCTGCTTATGAAATCATTAATCTCTTTCTCTACATCCCTGTCATCGGATGGGAGGAAGTACATAAGCTCACCATCTTTTCCGATCACAAAGGACACCGTTCCATCCAACTGACTGTCAAAGTTTTCGAACACCTCATCCATACCATAGTAATTCTCAAAGCTTTTACCAAAGCCTATGGCAGTTTCAAGGTTTGTAACGGTATCCTTTTCAATTTTGGAAATAACCTGTTCTTCCAGATTCAGTGCCGATGTACGGTAGTTAAGAAAGGCCATTACCGAGATAAAGACTATGGCCAGTTCGGCAACCAAAAGCAATATCAACAGATACATCCAGGTATCTCTTCTCTTAATCATGGCGTCTCCCTTTTCACTGTGAAAATCCGATCGCACGCTGCCAGGAACTCAAAAGACAAAGGATAGCCTATTTCTCTGGCAATTTCATAGTTTACATAAATACTCGGTGCACTTGTATAAACGCAGGGCAGACTCCCAACCTCAGCGCCGTTTAAAGTCCTGGCAATTACATCTGCCACAAAAAGTCCTACGTTTTCCATATCATTTGCCGATATAAGCATAAGTGCGCCGGACTCAATAACAGACACATCATCCATAAGATATACAGGGATTTTTTTATCGTACAGATATTTAAGACATGGCATCAGATATTCCATATCATTGATAAGATCAACCGTAAGGAAAAAAGCATCAATATCTTCCTCTGCCATCTTGCGGAATTTGTCTTCTACCATTTTGTAGTACGCATCTCTTTCCTCTGCTGTCTCTCTTGGCTGCTCGTCGATATTGTACTTAACGATTGAAAAACCGACTTCCTTAGATGAAGCCTCAATATCCGGCACACCTGAAATTGTCTCATCACCGTAAATGATCACTCCAAGGTGGTCAAAAGCCTTTAGGGAATGATAGTATTTAAGCTGTCTGAGGGGCAAAGACGGCTCGACCTGTGCCCACACATAAGGGCTTCCCGTCCCTTCGGTTGCAGAATCGATAATTCCGGATGAAACGGGATCAGTAGCTGAAAAGTCTACCATAGGCACCTTAAGCCCAAGTTCTTTTACAAAAACTCCTGCACTGGTACCCGTAGTTATAATAAAATCAATATCTCCATCGTTTACACGCTTCTTAATATCCGAAGCAATTTTGTCTTCATCCTCATAGGCAAGATAATAGCAGGCTCCTTCCGAAAACTCGATGTAGTCACCAATATCTGCTTCCTGCAATAGCCCGTACATTTCATCCACGTATATTTTCTTTTTTTCAATGTCCTCAGCTGTAAACGGGATACTGTTTTCCTTTATCCATCCAAGGCTCTCAAGTCCTGAAAGAATATAATAAAGCTGTTTGCTAAAGGGTATATATTCATCATATGAAACGATACAAAATCTCCTCTTCGGAGTTCCCTTCGGTACATTGGGAGCTGTCTCAAGAAAAGTATCTGTTCTGTCACCACTAACCTCCGCTGCCCTCACACTGCCATAGGGGATTATAGAAAACACCATCAGTATGACAAATAAGACGCAAAGAAATCTTGTTTTTTTCATCATATGTATACCTTTTCCAATCTTTCCGCAGTTATGGTCAGCCAGTCTCCATGCACATAATCAAGGTGATTTCGAAGGAGGATACTTTCCTCGGTTACACCGTTTTCACCAAGTAAAATTCCGGTATCGCCCACAGCCACATCATCGCTTCCCGTAACATCAATGCAAAGATTATCCATGCAGCTTTCATCAGCAAGAGGATAGACCTTATCATGTATCCTTATCCGTACATTGTTCTGTGTAAGAAGAAGCGGACAATCACAGTAACCGATCATGGCTCTTGCTATTTTTCTTTTACCGGATTTATTATCTGCCGCCTGATAGTTAAGAGGAATTGCCCCATCTATCTCACGTACATCAAAAATCCTGGTACATATTTTCATGGCAGGCTTCAATAGACCTTCAGCACCACAGCTAAGACCATACATAGCTGTTCCGACTCTGACCATATCATAAGAATATTCGGGGAAAGTAAAAACAAGCGATGAATTAAGGACATGCACTATAATAGCCTTTCTATGTTCATCGCTGATACCGTTTACCAGCTCGTCAAAATCCTGAAGCTCTTTAAAGATTTCCTTCCTGTCGTTACTGTAAGCAGAATAAAGATGCCCGTATAAACCGCAAACATCAATTCCTTCTGCCTCAAAAAGTTCGTTTTCAGATTCCTTAAAGCAGTCATATCCAAGGCCCATTCCGGAATCCCATACGTCAACACGAATGTGTACTCTTATTTTTTTCCCAAGTTTTATTCCCAGTGAATTTAATGCTTCAAATTGCCGCATATTGTAGATGGAGAATACAGCGTGGCATGCCTTTTCTCCTATCTTTTTAAGAAGGCACTCGATTTCTTTGTCATCAGCCATGCCGATAAGAAGTACATCTAAGCCGTCATCCTCGGTCTTTCTGAAAACACGCTGCATCTCACTGACTTTTCCCACAGCTGTCATATCAGACATCTTACCTGCAGACAGCAGCTTTTTAACACCAATAAGTCCATGCCCGTAGGCGTTTCCCTTGATGACCGCACAAATCTTTGTATTCTCTTTTAGACGACTGCGCACTACACCTATGTTATAGGCTAAAGCGTCGCCGTAAATCTCCATCCATGCCGCTTTATCTTCTCTCATTAGTCACCACATTACCCGGATAAATCCTGAAAACTTCCTCTGCAATTTTCCTGTACCACTCAGACTCTCTCTCATCCCTTAGTACCAGGTCAAAATACATTTCCGAAAGGCCGATCATATGAGCATCCCAAAGTCCGGTCTTCATTGAAAGCTCTCTTACCCTTTCAAAAGAAATCGGATTCCCCCATAGCTCTACAGGTCCTGTTGTTGTAGCAAAATCATCTCCACCGTGTAGCAAAAACATGGGACCGCATATATATCCCGTGCAATCGTAGGCTGAAATCACTTCAGCTTCCTTCGTAAGCTCAGACTTTTCCAAAACCCTGGTAAGCATCTCCTGCCACTTAGGAAGATAGGAAGCCTGAAACATACCGCCCATCCAGGTTATACCTCTCTCAAAGAAAAGAATGAGCGCCTCTGTAAACACACCGGGGAACACTTTCTTCTCTTTAAAAAGAGCAGTAAGATCATCTTTCTTTGTGCTAAAACTAACAGGTTCCTTCCTCCAGTCCCTTCCCGTCAAAGTACCGTCTTCATTAAGGCTTAGCATAATCTTTCTGCCTTTTTCATCCGCTGCTCTAAAAAGAAGGTCTCCAAGAGATAACCCGTCTTCAAACTTTTCCCGTACTACCTTTTCTCTGATGTTTCTGTCATAAAGAAACTTATAAACAATCGATGATTCATCTTCCAGCTCTTTTAGCAAAAGAGGTTGTACTACCGTCTCCATTTCCAGATATGTAAACATCGGAGCCTTGTCTGTAAATAGGCGGGGTATCAGTTTCTGTCCTATCAAAGTTGTCTGAGATGAAAAATCCTTTGCATTTCTTATTTCATCGTTTTCATATATATCAGTACATATTTCGTTTAATGTTCGTTTTTGTATTTCCGTAACCTTAGCATCTCCAAGACGCTTTTTAAAGCGTTCCACCATTTCCTGTGAAACAGGCTCAGCATGAGATGCCAGCTGAACACTGTATTTTGCAGGAAAAATAGGTATAAACTGCTTATTATCACGCAAAGAGTAAGCGCAGATTCCCCGTGAATAGGTAGAGTTTTCAAGCTCCACCTGACCTGCTGCCAATATGGGCACTGCCGGATTTTTTTCTCCAAGCTTTTCAAGCAAAAGAGCAAAAAGCATGTCCCCCTGCAGAAACTGCGAGCAGTATAGTGAACCATGGTGGTCTGCACTGCATATCACTTTCTTTTCAAGAGATGTCTTCATCTCTTTAGCCGCATCATCGCCAAGAAGCTCTTTTGTCAGTGACAAGACAGATTCTTCGTAATCATCAGCCTCGATGAGCGCTCTAACCTGCCTGTTGTGTATCACTTTCTTTGCCTGCAATAATACAAATGTGTCCAAGTTCACCCCGCCATAGGCATAGCTTGCCATAACGGTTTCGTTTCTCTGCCTGCAAAGGGCTGCCATCCTGCTCACACTATAGTTATAGGTCATTTATTTGCCCTCTCCGAAATAAACGAAACCAAGCATTGTAATATCGTCAAACTGAGGTGCCTCTCCTACAAAATCGTCGATTTCTTTCTTCATAGCCGGCAATAGATCTCTCGGAGCTGCATCCGGATTACGGTTAAGTGCATCAAGAACTCTCTGCTCGCCAAACAGTTCATTTTGAGTATCGGTGGCTTCTGTAACACCATCCGTATAAACATAAAGACTGTCTCCCGGATTCATATGAAACTCTGTCTGTCTGAATTTAAGGCCTTCAATAGTAGCCACGGCAGGTGAATGCTTTGTCTTTACAAGCTCGTAAGAGCCACCACGCCTTCTGATTGCAGGATACTCGTGACCTGCATTTACTTCCAGTGCATCTCCTGTCTTAAGATCGATAACCGCAGCCCATACCGTAACAAAGAGCTCAGCGTCATTTCCTTCGCACAGCTGATTATTAACATGCGCTAATGCTTCTGCCGGAGCTTCACCGGTCTGCAGACGGTTCTTAATAAGTGTCTTTGCAATTACCATGAAAAGGGCTGCCGGAACGCCTTTCCCTGATACATCCGCTATAACAAGCGCAAGATGTGTATCATCAATCAAAAAGAAATCGTAGAAGTCTCCACCCACCTCTTTCGCAGGATCCATGGTAGCGTAGATATCGATATCGGTCCTATCCGGAAATGCCGGGAAAATCTTAGGAAGCATATCAGCCTGGATTTTATTGGCTATACTAAGATCCGCGTCAATACGTTCCTTCTCCGCTGTTACCTTCTGAAGATTAATCATATGCTCTTCAAGCTCTGTGATCATGCTTCCAAAGCTCGTGGCAAGAACACCGATTTCATCCATCCTGCCGGCATGTTTGATTATGCTCTCGGATAAAGCAGGATCTTTTTTCTCAGAATACTCATTAATTCCCTGTTCAACCCTGATAATACGCTCCAAAATTTCCTTACTGAGAAGCATATACAAAACAACAGTAAACAGTATCAAAACAACAGCTGTCACAATACCCTGTTTTACCACGTTGGACCATATTTCGGAATTGACATATTCAACACTGATCTCAGAACAGATAAGTCCAACCTTTTCTCCATTTATCACAAGGGGAACGCAATAGGTATAGACATGCCCGAAATTATTATCCAGCGAATCAAAGCCATCCTGAGTCACGCCTGTATTCCAGGCTTCCCACATGTACTTATGAATTGCCGGATCCTCATAGACGACATCACCCAGCTTTAAAATTTCCCTGCCATCCGCAGTCGTTGTCGTTTCCATAGTTGGATCGAACATGTAGTTCATCTTGAGTTCCTGTTCATTCTCAGGATAGATAAAATACACATAGCTTAATTCAAAATCATCTACAGCATCAAAGAAAATGGTGAACCAATAATCAAAGGAATAATTCACATACAGCCTTTGACCTTCCAGATCAAGCTCGTCAAATGAAAGGTTTGTTCCATAGTTTTTCCCGGGATATTTTTCCGCAATATAATCATAGAAGGCCATCTGAGCTACAGGAAGGTCGCTCCTAAAATCGACAGGGACCTGCACCATGTCTGGATGCTCCTTGTACCAGGCTTTCAGATTGATAAACTCGTCCCCCTCATTCTGGATCAGCTTGCTCAGATGTGTGGTAAGCCTTCTTAAATCAGCCACACACTCCTCATGGTATGATTGTGTCTGAGCAAGATAGGTCATAGTCTCATTTACCAAAAATGTTCCCAACGCAAAGAGCACAAATACCACTATGAATAATTTAACAAGGCTACTTTTTTTCCTGTTTGAAGAGGTACTCTTATCCATTTTTTTCCTTCCTTCACTCTTGTGAAAAACAGTTTCCCATTCTTTCATTTACTTCACATTATTACGATGCTTTGTTAATAATTTAATGCTCTTTCGGACTTATGATGATGTACTTGTCAGTCTGCTACTGTAAACAGGTCTGAAAAACCTGTGGTATCAAGTATATCCATGATAGGCTCATCAACATTATGAAGAATGAGCTCATTGTCTGGAAGAGCCTTTTTTATTATGAGCAGAACTCTTAGTCCTGCTGAGGATATATACTGAAGGTCTGCGCAGTCTATTATCACCGAATCAACCTTATTATTACCAAATTCCTCTTCCCAGGCCTTCAGGAAAGCAGGTGCCGTTAATGAATCAACCCGTCCGTTAAGCTTTATATGCAGTTTGCCTGACGCATTCCGGAAGGTAGATGAAAAATCGCCTTCCTCATACGAGTTTTGCGTAGAATCATCAAATGACACATCAGGATTAGAAGTAATCTTCCAAATGTGTACATCCTTAATGAATGTCTTAAGCCTGGCAATCTGCTCCGGTGTAAGCTTTGAGAACATCTTCAGTTCAATATCGTCGCGATAATATGGTATCCGCTCAACATTTAGGCCGTACGAATTATATACCTTTTCAACTACATTCAGATCAAATCCGCCGTTTAGATCGGATGAGCTTTTTTCGCCTTTTCTTTCAACCAGAATAGTTCCCATAATATCTGAGTCGGACTGACTGTTAAATGCTGTCAAAAACGCATTCAGCATCTGCTGTCCTTCTTCTTTGGTCTTTGCAAAGGTTCCTATTCCGGCACGATAATATGCCATTGTCTCAGCATCTGCGGCAAGCCAGCAGCCGCCTTTTGCAGCGAGCAGCCGCTTCATGTTGGCAAACAGCCTTTTCTTTTCTTCCTTGTTCAGATACGGCGTAAGACCTTCCATAGTTATGCAGATTGGTCCGTCAATATGTTCAACAGCCTTTTCCAGTGATTCATAGCTTGTAACATCAACCACCTTAAAGGAAGCCCTCTTTTTCTCCTCATCCGTAAGCATCTCATTTACAACGGGTAAAAAACTGTCGATTACCGCCGGAAGGTCACCACCCACATAGGTCTTTCCGAGATCAAGCATTTCAAAAACTCGCTGCGAATAACCACACGGCAGATCAAAAATTGTATTTATTCCACTTTCTTCAATTGTCCTGTTCATCGCAACATGCCTAAGCTCGTGTATGAGTATCCCAACGTCTCTGATACGCTCATCTGTAACGGCACTGTTTTTGTAATAGTCCATATCAACATTAAGTCTCTTAAGGATCTCTGCAGCCTTCTCATATCCTGCAGCTGCCCTCTGAGACAGTGTTGTTACTGCTGTCTTTGAAACCGGGTTAGCACGTTCAAATAGTTCTTTGTCAGTTGTCATCTGTTTTAACCTCCAGTTTGTCTGTGCGGTAACCACAAAAAGTTAGATTTTTTTGGTATAACTTTTTGAGGACCGGTTCACTGATTTAAAAAGAAATACCCTCTTTATTGCACTTTTTTAAGTCAAATTCATCAGGATTTCTTATACCTTTTCAGGTAGATCCATATGCGCCACATCGTTTAACATTTCAGTAGTTTCAAAGCTTATTCCGTTCTCTGTTAGCTCTTTTTCAAAAGCCCTTACCAAAATGTCTTCCTCAAAGTTTTGATGCATTGTCATAAAAATCTTTCCATTTACTGCCGCTATCTCAACCAGAAATCCATTTGCGTTTGGTACATGTGTCCAAAATTCCTTTATATATTTTCCAACAGATGGATATTTCCATTTTCCGACATAACTTACCATGCACGTAAACAGTTTTCTGCCTTTTGATAGCATCATTCCATAGGTCTGCATCTTTGCCTCTACTTGCGGAGTTGCTTTGGCAATTGCCTTATTCCTGGAAGAACCAACGGTCATCGCCTTCTGTATCCTCTCCTCTTCACTTTGTATGAAAGTTTTTCCTCGATATACTGTACACTGTCTGTCAAAGGGCATTTTCCTGATTTTACCGGAATAATCAAAGAAAACTGTACTCACACAGTTATGATGTGTCTTTGGAGCATGCAGCATTGGTCTGGCGTTAATAACATAGGACCCCATTATTCCTTTATTTCTCTCAGGGAAAAGCTTATCAATCGTGCGTGCAATCAGTATTGACACCATTACTCCGGGACTTGCATCATTGGCTGATGAAAACTTTAAAAAGTCCTTTTCGGGAATCACAACATCATATAGCTTCTGTTCGCAGGGCGTAAGGCCTCCGTCTTCAATCAATGAAAAAGCAGGCTCAAGTTGTGGGGTAGGAATATTGCTTATATCAATCTCAGGCAAAAGATCCTGCGGATCAATATACTCCTCGGGCTCAATCTCATCATCAAGAGTCCTGATTCCCTCGCTTTCAACATCCCCATACCTCAGCTTGGTGTAATAATAGAGTATCGTGGACAAAACCATGTACATTCCTGTCCCATCACAAAGTCCATGATAAAAATCGAGGTATATCTTATCTTCAAAGTAGCAGACTGCCCACATGTGATATCCCGTTTCTTCTGCACCAAGGGTCACTCTCTTCTTTGTGTTAAGGACAGCTATAGGCTCATTGTTCTCCTCGTAATAGATTTCATTATCATTACGCTTCATTTTTAGAAGAAGGTACGGATAACGTCCGGCAGCTGATGCTACCGCTTCCTGCAGCATATTGCCGTCAATCTCATCTTTTAATCTAATAACCAGTCTTACATTGTAATCTGATTCCTGTCCAAAGCCTCCGTAAACATGCATTATGTCGCCGGCAGTTATCTTTTTCATATCACTCAACCCTCATATTTGCTATTCTTTATGCTTTGTAGAATGTTCCATTATCTGTTATTCTGTGTCATAGCCTCGCAAAATACTCTTTTCTTTCAATTTCTTACTATGTTTCAATATTACTATAACCAGACTGAGGGTAATCTAAAAAAAGCATAAAGATTTCATATACTAGAACATCGCCCGCAAAATAACCAACCTAATTCGAAGCATGTCTGCCCGAGAGTGCAGTTTCAAAAAGCGTAGAGGTAACGGTCTTCAGCGAGGTTGTTGTAACTGTGCTATCAAGTAAACAGTCTCTTACTTTGCTGTATGTTTCAAAACGATTTGCCCCCAAAATATCAACATTCTTCATATAAAAGTCTCCTCAATATCATGCTTTTCATCACGTTTGCTTTCAGTTCTGTATTTCATTCAGCATATATTCCGCATACGCTTTAGTTCAATATTTGAGTTCCCCATTTTTATTCCTCCAAATGCCATAATTCAGGAAGTTTATAACACGCATATTTATCGGCAATTTCATAGAAAATCCGGAGTCACAAATTCAATGCCTTTAGCAAGACATTCATCAAGTATCTTCTTATAGTATCCGGGCACCATCTCCTCAGTTTCATCATGAGAATGAAGCAGCAAAATGTGATAGCTGTCAGGTCTGATATTATATTCAGCAAAATCATAAGTCCAAAATGTATCTATATCCTTATCAAGTCCATTTTCTTTCCACCATGAATAAGGAATATTCGTATCATCAACTTTATCAAAGCTGTGCTCAACCAGATAATTTTGGAAAATTTCTTTATTTTCTCCACCTTTATCTCCATAAGGAAATCGAAACGGCTTGTATTTTCTCCGGACTCCGGCTTCTTTATACAATTCATCCAGTACACTCTCACATTTTTCAATCTCTTTAACTCCTTCATCAAAAGAAATCTCAGAAAAATGAGGATGCGTATAGCTGTGATTACCGATAATAATTCCCTTTTTTACCGCATATAAAGCCTCATCATGATTGCGTTCAACATTCTGTCCCCACGCGAACATGATTACAGGTATATTCTTTTCTTCCAGATAATCCACTATTGAAGGCGTATTCCCAGTTGAAAAATCATCCATTGTAAGTAATGCTATTATCATTGCTATTCCTCCAACATAAAAGACATGTGCTCCCATCAAGAAAACACATGTCCTTATCATATCATAGCAATAACTCGCATTACATCGCATTTATTGCTTGTTTTATATCATTTAGTTTGGACAACAAGCATACCGTCTCGAGTATTGTTTCATTTTCCAAGGACAATTCTCTAACATTCCTACCATTTATCGGAACGGGGAAATTGAAGACTATATTCTTTACCCAGCAGCCTTTAGCAGGCTTTTCCGGATAGATGTCTATCCTGTCAATGAACGCTCTCATGAATTCCTTCTGCTCAGCTTCGGTAAAGTCCTTATAGAGTTTATTGAACGCAAGCAGGAGATTGTAGACACTTGTTCCAGACAGATTTTCCTGCACGATACTGTCTATCTGCTTCTGTACTTCATCAATCTGGTTCTCTATATCCTCTATAATATCATACTGCTCATCATAACGGCTCTGCAGATCTGAAACTTTCCTGTCATAGTGCGGATCATCAACATCGAGGCAATCCATCTGCTTTGCCAGTCGATTCTTTGTGCCAACAGCCTGCTTAAGCTGCCCCCTGAGAACATCTTTCTCATTCTCAAGTTCCTCTGTATCCACAGCATTTCCAATCTTTTCCTTGATAGCACTCTTGAATTGATCATCCTTTACCATTGCTGATATGATGGATGCGACTAGATTATTCATTTCATTCTGCTCAATGTTCAGCCTGAAAGTACACTTGTGTCCTGTTGCACCAAGAGTATTCTTACAATAGTAATAATACCTGGTCTTGTTATCCTTGCTATGAGCCTTGGCTATATTTCCATAGAGGCTTTTGCCACAACACGGGCATTTCAATATACCTGATAGGATGTGAGCATGATCAATGTCATGAACCTTCTGCCGTACATATGCATTTTCCTTTCTCTTAGCCTGAGCAAGATTCCAGTCCTCTTCAGAAATAATGGCTTCGTGAGCACCCTCGTAGATAGGGAACTCTGACTGCTCCACCACATGCATCTCGTTACGTGTGCCTATCTTCTTCTCTGTCTTGCGTCTTCCATATGCAATTTTCCCCATATAAACCGGATTATCCAAAACATCCTTTACAAAACTGGATGAAAAGCCTGATATGGTGTTGTTCTGACGAAGTTTCTTCGTGTATCCATGAATGTTAAGATAGCTTGCCACACCATTGATACCGGAATTAGTGTGAATATAACGATCATAGATCAGCTTAATGATCTCCACCTCATCATCTGCTATCTCAAGCCCGCCTTCAACAAGCTTGTAGCCATAAGGGGCAAAACCTCCGTTCCATTTGCCTTCACGAGCCTTCTGCTCACGACCTGCCATTGTCTGAACTCTTATATTCTCACGCTCCATCTCAGCTACAGCAGCAAGGATTGATATAAGAAGCTTTCCGGCCTCCTTCGAGCTGTCGATGCTATCTTCTACACAGATAAGGTTTACACCAAAGTCCTGCATAAGCTGCAATGAATTAAGAATATCCGCAGCATTTCTTCCAAATCTCGACAACTTGAAAACAAGGACGTATTTTACCCCGTCCTTGCAATCTTCGATATCATTAAGCATTCTCTGAAATTCATGCCTGCCCTTTATGTTCTTGCCGGAGAATCCTTCATCAGAATACTCGCCTGCAATTTCCATATCCTGGTATTCCGCATACTTTCTGATTTTTTCTTTCTGAGCTTCCAGAGAGTATCCATCAACCTGAATAGCGGTGGATACTCTTGTATATATGTAACACTTAGTTTTCTTAGTCTTTGTCATAAATTGTCATCTCCCTCCATTTTTCTGTTGACAACTGTAACAAACCTATTTAAGATAAGGATTAAGAAATGGGTTTTTCACCGGGTAGGGCTTCGGCCTGACAGGACTTGCTCGTTTCTTTTTTTATTTCCATAACATCATATAGATATTTCTTCCCACTGCCTGCATGTCTTATCAATAGTCTGGCGTGAAAAATATTGTATCCTGTGATTTCATCATCTTCACCATAGATTGGTAATCCAAAACGAGTGTCATACCTATACCATCCATTCTTAGCATCACGGCCATGCTTTTTCTTCCTGTTTTCTTCGAACACCCCATTCGTAGCTATTTCAATCATTTCCGGTATTCCCTGTGCAGCATTTGCCTTAGCTTTAGCAACCGCACCTTTCAGCTTCTTGGTATAAACAGATCCGGCATATTCCCCTGGAAGAGTTGTCCCAATATATATGATTTCTCCATCCTCTGCTATTGAGTAAAACTCTCCCACATAATCTTTAAGATACTGTTCGACATCTTCCCAGTTCAGGCTTCGCTTACCCTTAAAGATAATGTCATTTATCATGACAATGCTGTTTCCATCTGCATCCTTAATTACAGATACATTTCTTGATTTGTTTCCTTTTTCCATATTGCTCCTCACTTCTTTTAAACCCCTCGAATTCAAGGGGTTTAGGATCATTCAGATTATAAACAGGTCGATTTCGACCTGTTTAAACATACTGATTCCAAGACAATTATTCCTTCTCATCATCCTTTTTCAGCAGTTTTTCCATCCTTATGTAATACTCCAAAAGCCTCACAACATAATCAGGTGCATGCCTCATATCACGCTCCCACTCAGTAACAGTCCTGTAAGGAATATTAAAATACTCGCAGAATTCCTTGCGGTTCATACCAGTACTTTCGCGTAGTTCTTTTATTTTTTTCGCTTTATCATCCATGAGATGCCCCTTTCTCAATTACACGTTGTGTATAAGTTTACCATAAATAATTCTTGTACACAACGTGTAATTCATTGTTGTCAGGCAGCACTTACTACATAAGAATAGCCAAGTACAACATCACGATCATTTGTGCAAGAATCTGATTCTGCCCCATCCGTGCAGAACTCGTAATCTATCATATACAAGACCATGTTTTCCTTCTCCAACCTCTTAAGCAACCCTGGGCCGTACTTCACCATCAGTCTTGCAGTAACATCTACCCATCTCTCAAAAGCAATGTTATCTTCCCTGTTATCATAGTACTTTTTCATCATTCCTCCTTTCCCAAGCTGGCAAGTTCCAATACTGCACCTGCCATGCCTGTAAATAATATGATTTCTTCTGTGACACTACAGTGACATGCCCTTATCTTTATCCTTTTCCTTGACCTTTCTGGGCGTTCTTGCTGCAAGCTCCTTATCTGCCCTAAGATCAGCTACAAGAGATCTCCTCTTGTGCTCCATCTCAGGCATTACAGATGGCTCAATTTCTGAAAGCTCTGCATTTACTTCTTTGGTAGTCTTATCAAAAAGATCCTTATCAAATGATGCCTTGAGGCTGTCCTTCAGTAACTGCCTTGATTCGTCCTCATATTCAGAATGTACTTTTGTTCTTTCCTCAGAAATCTGAACAAACATATCTGAGCTGAGAGCGTGGATCTCGTCCTTATATTTTTCAAGAGTATCTTCTTTGGACTTTTTGATTTCAGGTATCTGACCACCCAGCTTTTCCACTATGCCTTCAGCTTCCTTGATTGCCTTTCGAATGTCCGTGATCCTCGTACCATCGGGCATACCATATCTGGAAAGTGCAGCAGCCCTTTCGCTCTTAATTTCCTCAATTTCTTCTGTGAGTACAGTCACATGACTTGTGTATTTGATAAACTTAACCTTTTGATATGGTTTCAAGTTCTTAAGCTTTCCGTTGAATTCTTTCCGCTCTTCAGCCCGGGAGCTTATCTTTGCGGTACAGTCTTCATAGATTGTCTTTAGTTCTTTCAGTTCACCAAGCCTTTTCTCGGCTGCCTTTTTCTGTTTCTTCTTCAGATGCAGCTGAAAAGTGTAAACAACAAGGCTTTTAAAGAACTTTTCAAGCTTTGAAGCAATTGCCGGGATATTGTCTGAGGCAGCTTTTGAGTATGCCTTTACTTCCTTCTGAAGTTTTCGAAGAAGGCTGTTATCAGACTTGATCTGGCGGTTTATCTCGCATCTGTCGGATACAAGCCCTTCTTTTTCCATGTTCCTTGCATAATAACCTTCGTGTATAGTCGGCTGTTCCTTGATGCCCCTTGCGGCATGGCTCTCGCAGCTAACCCGCTCAGCTATGCCATATCTTTCCTGATAGCTGTTTATGATATCTTCCCATGACTTTCGCCAGGTCTGCAGCTGCCTGTCGCTGTTCCATTCCTCGCATATGGGATTCTGTCTTCCATATTTTGAACTCTTGGGATACTTGGATGTCCTCTTGGAACCTTCGATAGTGGCAGCCTGAGCCGGAGTTAGATATATCTTCTTTTTCTTACCTGGGATGCTGTAGAGATACTGCTTCTCCCATCCAAGATCCTTCGCGGTTTTGAATTCATCAGCAGTAAAGCCTTTTTCAACACCATCATTATAACAGACGTATTCCTTCTGGGTCTTTGCCTGCCATGAGCCATCATCGTTAAGAGGACGCATGGTAAGCATTATGTGAGCATGCGGATTGTACTTGTTCACATCATGAATGCTGAAATCTGCACACATCCCTTTTGATACGCATTCTTCATTAAGATATTTCTCAAGCATCTCTACCCAGACCGCAGAATCCAGCTCCCTTGGAAGGGCTACGACAAGTTCTCTTGACAGTCGGCTGTCTCTTGTTTTCTCAACTTTTTCAACTGCATTCCACAGTTTTTCTCTGTCTGCCCATTCTGCAGGGGCCATTGGCGGTAACATGACTTCACTATGAACAAGTCCGGTTTTCTTGCGGTAGTCATGTGTCACGCCGTCATAATCGTTATAAAGCTCGCTGCAGGATGCATAGGCCGATGATGCTACAGCAGAACGCCCAGCTCCGCGGCTTATCACTTTTGCTTCAAGATGAAAATAGTTCATTGTGTCAATCTCCTGATATAAATGGAAAAGCCAGGAAAGGAGTTCTTTCCTGGCCGTAAAGCTTTTGACCTCGTAGAGCGCACGCCACCACCTGCCAAGGGCAGGTGGTGAGTAAGTGCGCCCTTCTTTTCGAAGGGAAGCTTATGTCATGTTTCTTAGTTCCTATGAGGCAAGCTTAAAGAGCTCTGTAAGGTAATCCTCAAGCTCTTCCATTGTCATATACTGTGATGCAGGAAACGCTTTTTCCAGTATCCTGCCCATATCTATATGGCGCTTTACCTTTGCTTTGTTTTCCCTTGCCCTGTCTCTGTTCTCAGCCTGTTCCATGCGATGTCTTGCCTGAATAGCTGCTTTTTCTTCCGGTGTCATTACATTGTTTTCGTTATCACTCATGATTTTTGTCCTTTCTAAATTGTTGCAGAAGTACCGGTTTGATACCACTTTGCTGTTTCTTGTCATTAAAAAAGCACCAATACGCTCTGACTGAATTTGGGGATCAGAAAGCAGGTGTCCAAATCCGCTGATTTCAGTCAGTATTGGTGCCAAAAGTATGAAGTGTCTGGTACTACAAATATCATCCATCAAGATAGTCCCATGGGATGTCTTCAGGATTTACTTCAATATCTGCCTCATCAGTCCCGCTGTTATCTGCGCTGTCCTCAGCAGCTATTCCTGCCGTACTTTTTGGAATGATCATCGTTCCATCCTGTGCTGCTGTGCATAAAGCAGCAGCATAGCCGGACAAAAATAACGGCAGAACATTCCCTAAGGCATGCTCCACCGCTTCCACGATCTTTTGTACAAATCTTTCTTCTTTTTCCCTGGTCTCCAGATAGGGATCATCTTTTGCCTTATAGTATCTGTCAAAGAAATAATTGACGCTCACGGCAACGGCATGGCTGTATGAGCGGAATTCTTCTTTATCCATTGTCTGCAGATACTCCCAGGCCTTTTTATCCGCAGCCTTATCAAGATTGAAGCGAAGATTTGTGCTTTTTACATTTTCACTCATGCACATTCCTTCTTTCTGTTAAGGCTAAGATACGCCAGCAGTTCATAGCCCTTGGCCGTTGCACAGATATCATCAATGATCGTCACTCTGGAAGCATCATAATTTCCAAAGTTCTTAATGATACACCCTCCTCCACCTACGATATAGAGCCTCATAAGATCAGGGTTATACTCGTGTTCCCTAAGGGCAGTGAATACCTTCCCCGCATATTCCCTGGCGGTATTTCTGATCACCTCAAGATATGCAGTTGAAATATCAGCTTCGTTTTTCCTTAAAACCTGCTGAATCACACGCTCATCAATTGTGGTCTGGAATTCTTTAGATACAGCATCTCTTACAGCTATGACACACTGGTTTACTCCAAGTTTTTCGGTGAAACTCCGCTTTTCATCTGGCTTTTTCCCATTAAGAAAAATGAGATTCATGGTTCCGTTCCCAATATCAGCAAGAAGATTCAGTCCCAGGCTGTCATTAATCTTTCCTATAATAGCAGGGTATCCCTGGGGATATACAGAGCAGCCCGTAATATGCACTTTGTATAGTTCGCTGTTCCACTTAAACTCAGCATACTCATTCTTAAGCATGTACTGTCTGAATTCTTCCTTCTGCCTGTATATCCATGTAAGTGGCAGTCCTACAGCCAGATGCACTTTTGCTTCATACAGATGCGCTGTATGCAGTTCACGGGCTATTGCCATTAGTGTCAGAAAATAGTAGTCTTCATCAGATACCTTGTTATCAACAAACTCTTTATGGGTGTCACCGATGCGATAATAGATGCCTTTGTATTCCAGAATGTTTTCCGAAAAAATCGGCTCAGTATCATAAGCAGTGATACCAGTAGGAGTGCATGTTGATGCTGTTTTGATGTTTCCATAGCCATGGTCAATGCCGATGACTACAATTTCTCCATGCTCCTTCATTTCGCAGTTATCTCCTTTCCTTCAGTATTGCCGGACCATACGAAAAAAGAGACCAGGAAATCTGCATTCCCAATCTCTTTGATGTAAGTTCCAAAATATTCAGTTGTAAATATACCGGTCATCTTTTGACCACCTTTCCGGATCAAGCAGATTTGGTATCAATGTGGAACTCTTTTGATACCACTCGATCCATTATAAGGATAAAACACATAGAATCGCTATGCATTGACCAACAATTGACCGACAATTGGCTTTTTGCATTTTTTATGAAAACATATTTATCCCAACTTTTTATCACAAAGGCTTCTTGCATTATCCAATAACGAAAACCTTGCATCATCCGGCTTCGGAAAGTAAGTGCATAGTCTTTCGCATATCCTGCACAGGCATTCAGGATCATATTCGTATATTTCAGCATAAGCCTTTAGGACATTTCTAAAGTGATCTATTGCATCCCTTGTTTTCCCTGCAGATGCAAGGATGCTTCCAATGGTCTCTTCTATATTTGCATAGTCTGTTGAGTATACGGAAATTTCTCTTGCTACGACTTTCCCTGCCTTTTTTAAGATGCCAAGCGCTGCATCTACATTGCCATACGCTGCCTGCAGCTGTGCAAACAAGCAGGTCTGTGGTATTGCGTCATGCATATACAGAAGATCAAACTCCTTCAAAATCCTGATACCTTCTTCGATGTGCGGACGTGCATTATCAAGTTCGCCCCTCATACAATAAAGTGTTCCAAGATTTGCATGTACATTTGAATACAGCAGCGCATTATCCGCAGTAACTTCCGTTATAAGCGATGCCGCTTCTTTCTCATATTTCAGGGCTTCTCCATTATCATCATCATCCCTTGCCTGGGACGCTTTATAATCCAGCAGGAGAATCCTGTCCCTGACATCACCGATGCCTTCTTTTTCTATCATGCTTTCCATGAAAGAAAGCCAGAATGACATATCAACATAAGTGTTCGGTCTGTCAAAATATGCATATGCATCTTCCACAACCCTGAGTAGGAGCATGGGCTCATCGCAAGTAAGACTCAATATAGCCTTGTCGATCACCTCAGGAATAGCATCATAATAATCAGGTTCATCATTTCCATGAAGAGTGCAGTCATACTGGATATTTTCCAAAAAGTTTTTACAACCGCTTATGCTTGGCTTAAGCTCAGCTATAATGAGTTTCTGTATTATCCCATGGATACTTATCCGGTGACCTTCACCTTCATGGATCAGCCCTATTTCAATAAGCTCGGACACAGGATTAAGATTGGTAATTCCCATCCATCTTGCAAAATATTTCTTAGATGCCCCTTTCTCAGGCATGAGAGTCATACAACGCAGTATATCATGATATTCCGGTGCCAGTTTGTATAGGCCAAACAGTGTCCTGATATGATCTGCATAGGTGGCTTTTTCAGTCTCGCCGTCCTTGGACACCTTTATCTTATCAGATGATGACATATCCACCGGTGCAAAGAACAACCTCTCACTGAGTTCTTCAGGTGTCATTATCCCTTTCTGCAGCATCCTTGCAGCAAGTTCTATTGCAAAGGTATGATTTTGCACGTTAAATATGATACTCGAGATTGCATGCTCATGATCTGCAGCATCTTTATAAAGGTTCTGCATAAGTGCTTCCTGGGCACCAAGATCCAGCTCATCCAGATAGATGCTTTCTCCGCCACTTATAAGATTTCTTGTTGTTAAAAGAACATGGCATGAATATTTCATTACAACTGCCAGGATGGGATCGGGATCTGATTCGATATTAAAATTGTCAATGATGAGCAGGGTATCTTCCTTAAGAGTTCTGAGAAACCTGTTATGCTGCCTGAACAGCTCTTCTTCTGTTGCATCAAAAGGATCATTAACAAATTCAAGTGATGCAATGTCTCTTTGAAGACTTCCTGAATAGAATATATAGATCTGATTTGTGTATTCTTTTCTGTAGGTCTTTGCATAAGCCTTCGCCGTCTCACTCTTGCCCATGCCTGCTATACCATGCAGGAAAACCTTCCCTGAACCAGTCAGGACATCCCTGATATTCTTAATCTCAGCTTGCCTACCAACAAAGTATTTACATGGTAAAGGCGGATTGCTGCCTATTATATATGTGGAAACAGCAGGAGAAAGCTTCCCCTCTGCAATTGAAAGCATTGTATCATCCGTGTGTTTTATGAAATTCCGCTGAAGTGTGAAGTAAAGAGTCCTACCTATGAGTCTCGCTATCCCCTCAGGATCAGAGCGCGGAAACTGTTCTGTAATGTGCGCCTTCATGGTACCTGAGATCGTATCATCAAGCATAAGAAGATCATATGTTTTTTCTGCGCACATGGACGCATCATAAAACAAGGGAACAACATTTTCTCTGATATCATTTATAAGAACATCTTCCATTTGATGTTCCTGATAATACCTGGATATCTTAGGCGTCAGAGCCTTCTGGCCGTTAAACCATTTACATACAAGAGCTATATCAAAGTCATAGCCTGAGTTCTCTTCATCATTTATAAATGTTGCAAACACTTCATAAAGCAGATCGGTCTGGCTAAGTTCCCTTGAATCGCTGATATACTCTTTTATTGTCTGTATCACAGAGCTAAAATCACATATTCCCAAAAGGTTTACCTCATAAAAAAGATTGGCGTCAGCATATGCTTATATAAGCAAAATCGATGTTACGCACTCAGAGTGCTTTATATATCAACATGCAAATTGCTAATACATTTTTGTAGTATCATCTCCGCATCATTTCCTTGTATATCGAGACCTGTCGCTTTAATTAGCTCCACATCCTTTATGCCATAGTAGTTTTCTGCGAGCGCTTTTATATATCCAAATCCATACTCTTCCGGTACATAATAGCCGCCTGCAGTCATTACGTAATAAAGCTTTTTGGCCTTACACAAGCCAATAGGTATACCTTCGGACGAATACTCAAAGGTTATTCCCAGAACATTGATATGTTCTATATATAGCTTAAGCACTGCAGGAAAAGACAAATCCCAATAAGGTGCAGCTATAACAATCATGTCTGCTTTGGCGAACTGTTTTGCCAGATCAAAATATGGATCACTATAATCCTTTTCTTTTATGTAATTATCTCTTTTTCTAAGGAAATCCTCGCTGGTTAACGGAAATGCAACTTCTGACAGTCTGACTTTGTCTGCTTTTTCACCAAGCTTTTCAAGCAGTTTTTCCGCGATCTTTTCAGTTCTGGATTCTGTTCTTACACATGCATTAATGAAAAGATTCATTTTCCACTACCCCTACACTTTTTATAATCATGATTTAGCTGCCTTCATGAATGCCGTGCTTATCACACTATAGATCAGATATGTGATGAGTGTTCCAAAACATACATCAGTCAAAAAATGATTGGTCATATGAATGCGGTTATATCCATAGACTATTACAAATATGCAAGCGATCACAAAAGCTACTATGTTCTTTCTTTCGCTCCTGTTTTTAAATACATCAGTCAGCATCGGAAGCGCAAACATCATACTGGCTATAGTCATGTTTCCACTAGGCCAGCTCTTGAAGCTGTCATCACTTCCTGCCAGATTAGGTATCATCTGCCACCAGTTCCTGAATTTACTCATGGGATCATCAAGAGTTATCAGGTATTTGTATCTGGGTCTTGAACCGACCTGCTTAAGCCATAGATTTACATTATCAGCTGCAATACCGGCTACAATGATGGCAGCTCCTACCGCAATAAGCTTATCCGGATCTGCATCGTTAAGGAGCCTTACTACTACAAAAGGCACCCATCCATAAAGCACCGCCCAGAACAGCCAGCTTAGAATCGAAAGAAACGGTGAGCTTTCACCTGCTGTATAGTTAAAAAGAGCTCTTACAGTTTTTCCGTTGTAACTGTTTGAATAATATACAGCCATAAACCAGCACAAAATAACAAGCACCCATGCCAGCATGTTATATTTC
The DNA here is from genome assembly GCF_000703165.1 of Butyrivibrio sp. AE3004. Lineage (NCBI taxonomy): Bacteria > Bacillati > Bacillota > Clostridia > Lachnospirales > Lachnospiraceae > Butyrivibrio > Butyrivibrio sp. AE3004. The sequence continues at coordinate 1,097,738 of NZ_JNLQ01000002.1, read as the reverse complement.
TCACCTTTTTTCTTTAGTCCCACAAAAAAACATGCTCCGGCAGCCGGATACAGACAGTAAGAAAAGTAGGAACCGTATGTTGCAAAAAAAGCTCCAATATCAGTTTTATTGGCAAGTGCCACATTGATGTTAAAATCCCATACCGAACCAATAATTATACCAAGAATACAGACAATAACTACGCTCCAAAAGAATTTCATTGGCATTGTCATAATCTTTTTCTCTTCCATAGCCCTGATCCTTTCTGCTCATACGCTAATCTTTCAGATTTCACATTTTTCTATTCTATCGATGACTCTTCATTAAAATCCTGCTTATGCCGATTAAGCTCAGCTCTTGTTTCTTCAGCAAAAGAATATTGAATCATGTATTTACCATTAAAAGCATGGGTTACTCCCGGATCACCCTCCAGAAACCTGTAATAATCACAGTCCACCTTAGAAATATCAATTCCTACACCCACACGGTCTTTATGTCGTATAATGTCCTCTATACCAACTGAGGCAAACGTATCCCTCAGATCCTTAACATATTTTCTTATTCTTGCCTTGGTCTGTTGATTAGCCGGTTCATCCGGCCAGAGGCAACCAATCATTGTATCATTAGAACACATAGCTCCATGTCGATCCACCAGACAGGCAAGAAGTTCCTTACTCTTGGAATAAGAAAAGTCTACCGGAACTCCGTTATGGAAAACCTCAAAAGTACCAAAACATCTGATTCTAACCTTTCCCCCTGGCTTTCCCTCTTCCTTATTCTCCTGTTCAAATCTCAGCACTGACAGTTGATGCTCCACTGCGCCTTCGGTTATAGGTTTAAGCAAGTACCCGCTTGCGTCCAGTTCAAAAGCTTCTATGGCATATTCCTTATGTCCTGTGATAATGACAATGTTAAGCTTTGGGTAAATCTGCCTAAGCCTTCGTCCCAGGTCAAGGCCATTAACCTCCCCCGGCATTTCAACATCAAGAAATGCTACATCAACTTGTCGGTCTTTTATCTGTCTAAGTGCCTCTTCAGGACTTGTGGCACCTATATGTGTTCCTTTCGGATCAAGTTTTCGCAATATCGAAAGCAATAGTTTGACCGTCAGTTCGCGGTCATCTACAGTGAGCGTGTACATTTACTTCCTCCCCTTTTGTGGAATCATTATTACCACCTTTGTTCCCTGACTATCTGAACTGATTGACAAGCTCCCATCACATAGTGCCTGAAGGCGTTTCTTTGTATTACTGATACCAATTCCTTTTTTCTGCTTCTGAGCATCAGTCAGGTCCACATGTTCAGGTCCATTATCAGTAATAACAATCTGAATATAATCACCCAACATATCCGTAGACATAAACACTTTTCCAGTACCATCGCGATGCACAAGTGCTCCATGCTTTACCGCATTTTCTACCAAGGTTTGAACACATAATGGTGGTACGGAAAAATCCCTGACATTAAGCTCATAATCAAAAGAAAAACTCTGTGACGGATCGGCATGCTCCAATGCTACGTACTGATGAATATGTCGCATCTCTTCGTCAAAGGGTATCAAGCCCTCACAGGAAAGCGCATCAATATTGCCCCTAAGATACCCTGCCAGATTATCAATGCTTTCTTCTGCAGCCTCCGGATCTGTACGACATAATGTTTTAATGGAAGACAACGTATTAAAAACAAAATGAGGCTGCATCTGAATTGCCATCTGAGCCGCCCTGGATAACTCAAGCTTTCTCTCTTCCTCTTCAAGCCGCTCCTGCGTATCTATAAGGTTCATATAGTAGATCAGATTAAGTGAAACAGACCATGCAACAGAGTATAAATGCAGTTTAGGGAGAAAAAGAGATATGCAGAAAGCAAATATCATTGGAATTACCATGCATGCTATCTGCCTTACCGGAATATCACATCCATGAGGAATTGTTAGATTACTATTCTCATCGCAAAATATACTTACTGCTATTATCGCAACAGAAAAATATATAAAAATTCGCGACATTGCGTCACATACAATCTCAACCTGCTTCGCATCGGCAAAAAATATACATAGGTTCCCTATCAGATTGATAAATAAGACATAGTAATGGACCGCCATGGCATATATAAGAAATCGCCCTCTAAGATTATTCTTTTCGCCGATATTTTTCTTAACATATGCCGGTATCAGAAGAAGCAGCAGGATCAATATACCGCAGCTGTCCAGTATCAAATTGCAAGCTATTATTGCATTCATGATATGACCTCTTCAGAGATAACAGAAACTATCCTTGCTACTTCCCTGGCACATAAACATCCCCGTAAATATGCTATAAACGTATATATCCAGACAAAAACCATAAAAACAAAAACGACTACTGTGAACCCCAACGGCATTTCCGGAGCAAAATGGTCAGCTAGAATTACGATTCCGAGTATAGGAAAAGAAATAGCAACTCTCATAGAGAGGGTCTGATTTCGATACACTGCCACTTCCTCTCCTATGCTGCGAAGCACATCCATGTTTCCACGAAGCAACATAAATAAAGAGGCTCCAAGGACTATCTTTATCAGAAAATCTATAACTGCATACAGCGATTCAGACCATGCATAGAAGTCCCCTTCACCGGTTATCAAAGATACTATTTTAATTGTAAGTGCAATTGCATTTACCAGGATCAGCGTAAGAAAGCCTCTTCTGGAATTATTATACGAGGCAGAAAGTTTTAATACCTCATCGAGTCCGCTTATAACAAGTAAATAGCAAAGCGCTGACCCACAGTACCTGAAGATTTCAATTACATAGAGAAACTTTGTAGTCACGCTGGAATACTGCGTCACGCTGCTCATAGTAATCTCACTTGCAGCATACCCGTCATCAATCATCTGATAATTGAGGAGCTGCCCAAACAACAATATTAATAAAGGACTTACCATCATAATAATAATATCAAATAGCAGCCCTTTATGTATTCGCCTAAAATTCGATGCCACTAAACCTTTCAAAAGAATCACCTCTATGATCTAATTATCATAGTACAATTGTACAACATTGACACTTTAAATCGTCAATCATTTAGTATTTAGTTATTGTGGATCCAGTGGCACACCCACTTACCAGCAAGGACTGCTTTTTCTGTCAATCTGATATACATTTCCCCGTTCCTAGGTTTAAATATCGAATCTTTAGTAAAACACAGGGCGTTTCCCCTATGTATTAATTCCACATCTGGTAAACGCCCATTTTTGTCATCATTAATTGTTACACAATATTACCCATTTGATTTCTTTATCGTATTGGCAGCTATAAAGATCAGTATAGAAAGTGCAACACCAACTATTGCACCGACAACACCTTTTGCATCATCTCCAATGGTTGATATGAGAGTTCCAATACTGCCTATAACTCCCAAAATTGCAAATATCCATGCCGGCATGATTTTGGCGTTGTCCTTTGAAGCCCTAACTGAGAACCATCCCTCAAGAATCTCAACTATACTGGATATCAATAAAATTATACCAACAATAAGAGATGTCGCCCCCATACCAACTGCAGCTGCTGCTTCCTCTTCGCCAGGTGCTACATCAGCAACAGTGCCAAGAGCACGTGCTCCTATGATAAGTACGATTCCCGCAATCACACCGAGAATTCCAAAGATCAAAGTGATAATACCCGTTACTTTTAATATCTTATTACTTGTTTCAATACTCATGATGCTTTCCTCCTTAAATGGTGCTTTCTGCAAGCTTCTTTAATATAGAGTGTATAGAACCAAGCGTTCCGTATGTGTGAATAAATGTAAAGATTTTGACTACTTATTGTAAAATTTTTATAAAATCAAAAAATCCTCAAATACTATTGTTAAGCTCCAACTCCAAGTTTATTAAGCAGCTCGTCAACTCTTTTCTTCCATCCACCTCTAAAAAACTCACATGCGACCATATCTTTACCTAAATAGTCATCAGGAGTTGTATTCAAGGCCACGGCCCGGCAGCCTCCGCAACACATTGTCCGGTACTCACATTCTCTGCAATCCGTATTGTGCTCCATAAAATCACTTACTCTGTAATTAACTATATCCATGTACAGTGAGTCTGAGTCAAGAATCTCTTCTAATGGTGTTTGTAGCATATTAGGAAACATTCTATATTTTTTATACGCTATTTAATAACAATCAGTGCAGTACTAATTGCTGCTGTAGTAATTTGGTGTTGGAAAAAGCATAAAAAATTGGAGCCCGTCTGAGCTCCAATTTTTATGCTTTTTTATCTATTTTTTTTGAAGAGGAATCTATCATCTTGAAAGCATTATACATGGCAAGCTGTTTGGAGTAAAAGCCCTTAAAATCTTTTAGCTTTGCGCTATTGCCCTCCTTGGCCATATCATCAATGATCATGTCCATGCTGAACTTGATGTTATACATAGAATTGGCCATGCCCTGCATGATTCTGAGAACATCGACATGGTTCTTAAGAATGAAGTCATCTATATCCTTTTCGGTAATTCTAAGAAGAAGCACATCAGAGTACGTCACCACGGTATAAATGGCTGGCTTTCCACCTGTGAGAAGCCCCATTTCTCCGAAATAATCATCTTTAGATTTTATACCTATTATTGCCTCATCCTTGGTTTCATAGCCCCTGTAAAGCTCAACATTACCGGATATAATCTTGTACATATCCATATTGGCTTCACCTTCATGCATTATCACAGTTCCTTCAGGTACTTTTATAACCATTGGCATCTCCATTTTTGCTATTATTCATGTCAACAACAATTATAATTTAAGCCTTGGCAGCTTTTTATACTGCATCGGCCCAACTTTTACTTCAATACCCTCTGCCTTTAGTTCTTCTACAAATGCATCCAGATATTCTCTTTTCTTATTAACCTGTTGGAAATTGAGGAACAGTTTATCCTGTATTGCATTCATCTCCAGCATCAGATGACCGTCGGTTATGTTATAGATTGATTCGATATAATCCGCCATATTCCCCCAATCAATCCTGCCTGTGTAGCTTACGGTATATGAGTCTGCAATACCTTTTCTAAGGAGAGAATTGTTCGATGCATACTTGCATTTTCCCTTGTGAGTCTTTGGCCTGTCGATATTTTCTCTATGCTCTACTACTGTCTTATATTCCTTAAAGCTTACTTCCGGTTCCATCTGAAGAAACATACCTGCCCTGGTCACAGTACTGATCTTGCTGATAGGCCAGTCCAGCATTTCATTCTTGTATTTTACATGGAGCTGACGAACAAGATCTCTGTAGGTATTAGGGCACCCTACATCAGCATTATAATTCATTGAAATTCGGGCTGAAATCTCAGTTGCCTTCTTATTGTCTGCCCATACCTTTCGAAGTGCTTTAAACATAAAGGCTGCAACGATAGAATTGGGACTTCCATCGTTACTCTTGGCGTAGCTCATCAGCTTTTTAAGATCTATCTCAATCGGAAAATATGTAGCATCTCCCGAAAAAGGATTGAGGTAATAAGCCAGGTACTCTCCGATAGGAACAAACGAATTTCCGCCTTTGTATTCCGTGATAGGTGCATCTTCAGGAAATGCATTCACATCCGGAAGTGCCATTTCGCCTTCTTCCAATGGGCTTCCCGGCAGTTTTAATCCCTCTGCACTAAAGGTGTCTCCTGTTTTATCCGAAAGATATTGCCAAAGCGTTGTCTTTATCCAGAACATCGCCCCAAAGCCTCCGCAAAAGCAGTGGCTGAAATTAAAAAAGATATCTCTATCCTCATAGGTTATCAAAAAGAATTGATCATTTGCATCATTACCGCCAAGGACAACGGGTTTGGGGGATTCTTTTGTCACCACTATAGGCTTATCATTATCAAGGAGAACATATCCGCCTTCCTCATCAATCATTACCTTTTTATTGAAATAAGGGAAACGCTTAAATGCTTTTTTAGCAGCATCCTCCAGAATCTCTCCGTCTATCCTGTCTTTAAGTCTTACCCTGATTCTTACGGTAAATGCGAAGTTTTTGGAATACTCATAAAACATATAACTATCATAATCATACTTCATAGAAGATTCCTTTCCATAACCCTTATATTACTGCCCAAGTTCATTATAACATTTTGCATGTATTTCTTTTCCAAACTATCTTCATACGCTTTTTTGCAAACTAAAAACTGCCACCAGTCAAAAGTGATGGCAGTTTTTTAATTGCCTGGTTTCTATTACTTCTTCAGTTCTTCAAACTTCTTAATAATTTGGGCTTCCAGATCCTTGTTGATCTGTCCAAGTAAACTATCAAGGGCCTCTGTAAGCTGCTTTTCACTGGTGTTTTCACCTGCAACCTTATCCTCAACTGCCTTTTCCTGGATTGCTTTAAGGACATCGAACTGTACCAGCTTCATAAACACCGGCATATTGTTTCTGACAGCTTCATTCATGAATGCTGCAACCATATTGAACTGCTTTGCCTGCTGCTCGTTTGACTGTAATTCTTTTAATGCTTCTGCTTGGTTCATTGTAGGCCTCCTTTTAATTTAAGTTTGTATTTTTGCTGCCCTTTGGCAATCATGTACCTGTTTTTTCTGACAAAAAATATTCTACATAGCCGAGCGTTCGCTATGTGTGAATTATTGTTAGCATATTCTCTATATTTCATAAATTATTCATAAACTAACTATAGACTTTCTATAAAACAAGCTATTATTGCTTCATTATTCACACATGCGGAACGCTCATTTCAATACACTTTTAGTAAATAATATGACAAAAGCAACAGGAGGAATGCTATGAGATTTAAAGATCTAACACCTGAACAAAAAGAAATGGCCAAAAAATGTAAAACACCCGAAGAACTTTTAAAACTCGCCCAATCTGAAGGATATGAATTGACAGATGATGAGATGGACCTTTTATCAGGAGGAGGCATCTGGGATGGTGATTATGATGGGAAAGGAAAATGGCAGTGAAATATGAGACTTTCACTGATACTTCCGACGTATAATCGTGCAGGTTATCTTAGAGAGACCTTGGCATCTGTGCTGGACCGGATTACGGAGGAATATGAAGTCATCGTTATTGATGACGGATCGGATGACGAGACCGCTTTATGCCTTGGTGAATTTGAGGGGATATCTGAGCAGATCCAAATTCATTATCTTTCACATAGAGGAGTTTCCATTGCCCGTAATACGGGTATTGAATATGCCACAGGCGATTATGTAGCTTTCCTTGACTGTGACGATACTTTGAAACCGGCTTTTTTTGAAGAATGTAAAGTTCTTTTGGAGAGTAAAAAGGATCTGTATGTTTTGGGCTATGATCGCATAGAGGCGGATGGGCAGAGAATTCCTTTTTGGCTCCGGGATCATGTATACGAAAATCCTTCAGACTTTGCAGATGACTACATCCGAATGAGGCATCTGCTGGTTTATTCTGCATGCAACAAGCTTTATCGCAGAGACATTCTAGACAGATTTAGCATCAGATTCAGAGAGAGTCTGTCATTCGGAGAGGACAGACTCTTTAACTACGACTATATAAAAAAGTGTAGGAGTATCGTTACTTCTTCGATTAAGATGTTCAATTACATTCAGAGGAATACGAATTCTGCGTCAAACAGATCTTTATCTGATTATTATGACATTATCATGATGCTGCATAAAGCTAAGATGCAGTGCTTCATAAGCCTTTCATGTAAGACTTCAGTGCCGGAAAAAGCAGAATTTGCAGGCAACGATCTCTCAAACGAGATCAGACATATGCTTGGAAGATTCCAAGCTTTTCCTGATGAAAAAAAAGAAAATCTTTCAAAGATCAACAACCTGATTTTTGGAAAGATGGATGACTATAAGGGCAGATTTGATTATATTCTTGTGCTAGGAAGTTCAAACTGTGCTTACAGGGCAGAAAAAGCATTTGAAATAGGAGGTGCTGATTCTGATACTGTCTTTATCTTAAGCGGCGGAAACCCAAGTATAGATGGAGTTTTAACGGAAGCTGAGCACATGCGGAAGCATCTTCTGGAAAAAGGAATTCCTGACAATAGGATCCTTGTGGAAAAATATTCCAGGAATACCAGGCATAATCTTGAGTATTCCGCATCTTTGATCCGGAAGGATTTGGCTACAGGCAAGCAAAAGAATAAGGAAGATCTGCGCATAGCGATTATTACCGCTGGTTTTCATATTCACAGAACGAAGCTTATTTTTTCTAATAATTCCTGGCTTAGGGATAAAAATGTTGTGTTTATTCCAGCCTTCGGTACACATACCAGGTTAGATAACTGATATGAGAACGATGTCGGAAAGGAAATATGTCTTCAGGAAATTGCAAAGACTGAGATGCTTAGATTTAATGCCGGAGAATATGAATACCCCAAAAGCAATAAGGAAGAATATGAAAGTGCTCTTGAAGCTGCAATTAAAGCTAAAAGGCACTGGATTTCATCAGAACTTGAGGATAACGTAAACAAATACCTTGATAATCTTGGCAGTGACAGGTTTTATTGTGACTACGAGGAGTGCATTCTTCCTTATTGGAGTATATATGACCAAAAACCTAAGAGGCTCTGGTTCGACTATTATGGAGGAAGAGGAAATGTATCTGATCCGCGATTTATTCCGGATGATTTCTACTATTTTGAACTCCTTCCATACTTAAACAATCTTCAGTTTGGCGAAGCTCTGGCTGATAAATGCATATTTGCCAGGATGCTCCCGGATATTAAACAGCCTGTGACTGTTTGCAGCAGGATTTCCGGTGAATTCTATGATACGGACGGAAGACTTATTGATAAAACCAAAGCTGCTCGGATATGTATTGAAGACGGAGAGACTTTATTTTTTAAAGAGTCTCTTTATACATCAAAAGCCCAAGGTGTACGGGCTATTACACCCCAAGGGAGAACTCTTAAGGACTACCTTCGTTTCTTTGATGAGATGGGAGCTAACTTTATAGTACAGGAGAAAGTACATCAGCATGAGGAACTTTCACACCTGTGTAATAGTGGTGTCTGCACAATTCGCATCGATTCGTTGTTTTTAAATAGTAAGGTGACCATTATTTCAGAGGTAATCCGGATTCCCGGAGAAGGACGTAAGTATTGTATTATTGGTTCACCGGCGTCTCGTATCCAGGACGGTGGGCAACTTGATACAACGGTCGAGTAGATAAGGGGATTTCTCCCCTTATCCCTCTACAGAACCGGACGTGCGTCTTTCTCGCATCCGGCTCCTTGCAAAGTAAATTATTCAACAACCATCATTCATAGATACTGACGTACGTTCTGGGCGTTGCAAGGGGGTAGTCTCTCAACATATCGTTGAACTGGCCCCAGTTATAACTTCGCCGCTGGCTTCTGCGGTTAAGCCACTTGAACAGAAGCTTTCGTACTATATATTTAAAATCAGATATAGCCTTTGAGTTGTCAGTGATCCCGTAGTAATGGAAATATCCAACTAGCATGCTGTTCACTCTCTTAATGATTTCCTGTAACGGCAAGGTTCTCATATCAGCCAACCATCGATTGACTTCTTTGCATTTCTTTGTGAACTTTTTCTTGCTAGTCTTCCTCTTCACCCTGAACTTCCCGTTCCGACTCTTGGAACAGTAGTGTGTAAAACCCAGAAAGTCGAAGGTTTCAGGTTTTCCCTGCCCTCTGTTTCGCCTGTCTCTTTCGGCAAATCTACCGAATTCAATCAGTCGACTCTTGCTTTCTTCCAGTTCCAGTCCAAAGTATTCCATTCTGTGTTTCAGCCTTTTGTAGAATTGTTCAGCTTCATCTTTGTACTGAAAGCATACAACAAAGTCATCCGCATAAACTACCGCCCCTGCATAGCCTCTCAACTGTGGCTTAACAACATCATTAAACCACCACAGAAATACGTAATGCATGTATATATTTGCTATGACAGGTGAACAGACCGACCCTTGTCCACTACCTTCTTCTGTTTCCTCATATTGAAAGTCCTTTATTATCCCTGATTTCAGCATCCGCCTAACCAGTCGTATAACGTTCGGGTCTTTAATCCTTGACTCTACAAATTTGACTGCCCATCTATGGTCGATATGGTCGAAGAACCCTTTAATATCGGCGTCAAGTATATAGTTTGTCTTCTGTTTCTCAATCATAGAATTTAGTTTTCTTAGTGCCATATGACAGCTACGGCCGTTCCTGAATCCCATCATCTCCTCATAGAAATGAGGTTCAAAGACTGCTTCCAATATGCGCCTAAGCGCTTCTTGTACCAGCTTATCTTCATAACAGTAGATACTTAAAGGTCTGGTCTTTCCATTTCCCTTTGGTATCTCAACTCTCTTTGCAGGTTGTGGCCTATATGATTTCTTCTTCAGACTCGCTATTAGCCTATCAAGGTTCTCATCAAGATTATTCCCGTATTCCTCTTTTGTTACTCCGTCGATTCCTACGGCTTTATCCTTTTCCATCTTATTGTGACATTCCATTAACATTTCCTTGTCAATGAGATGTCCAATGGAAGTAAAGACCATTTCAGGGTTTTCTTTTGATAATTGCGATATTCTCTCCAATTTCGTTAACATTATTGTTCCACCTCTGTGTATGGATAATGTTTCCTCAAAGATATAGCTTTGCATGGCAGAGCTTAGAGGTATAGCCCTTTCTCGCCTTCCCTCCAGAGGCATTACCCTCCTTCATCGGTACTATGCGGCCATCCGACTGCCTATGACTCATTTGCCCTCCTTCGTGAGTTGTCGGGCATACCACTTATACATTAGGGGCTTCACACTTGCCCTGATATGGAAGTCACAGGCTCTCCCCAGTTGACATGACACCATTGTGCGACATGGCTGACTCTCAACCCCGTGGCGTCGCGGCAATCTTCGCCATTAGCAATTGCACGCGTGTTGCCTTCCGCATCGCTTAATTACGTCGGCACACCATCTTAATTTATTTCGGGGCTAACATGCCTTATGACCCTATCGCCTAACTTCCTACGCTTAACCTACGCTGTTACCAACGCATGTTCAAGGTCGCTATTGGTGGTTGGCTAGACCTTTCCAAATGGGATTTCCACCCATTAAATGCCATGCCCTTTGCTGGGCGCACTAAGCGCGAAATATTCCGGCGGGTTGCGCTATCCCGCAAGGCATGTTAACAGGTACAAGGGTTTTTGCCCATAAAATATACCCCAGCCTCATAAGAGACTGGAGCACCTTGACAATTCACATATGATAAAGATTACATTGCGTCGAAGATCGCTTTCTGATGCTGTCTGTGAAGTTCATCCAGGGCTTCCTTGCATTCAGGATGCCATGGGCAGAGCTTCTCAAGATCTTCATCGCTGGTAAGAGATGTTGGACACTTCATGAGAAGATATTTCAGGTAGTAATAAACATCAACGCCATTTGCCTTAGCTGTTTCAACAATGGAATAAGTAAGAGCACTTGCCTCTGCGCCATCAACTGAGTCTGAAAACAGCCAGTTCTTGCGGCCAGTAACAAAGGCCTTGCAGCTTCTCTCGGAAGTGTTGTTATTGAAACTGCAGCCACCATCCTCAAGATAGGTTTCGAGGAACGGTCTTCTGTTTTGGATGTAAACAAGGGCTTTGTACATCCTGGAATTCTTTATTGCAGTCTGGCAGTCAAGCCAGTTCCAGAAACCGTCAAGTACAGGTTTCTCCTTTTCAAGGCGGAACTTCTTTATGGCATCGAAATCAGAGCCCTTCTTTTCATGGATTTTCCGTTCCATCTCGAAGAGCTTGTCGACATAGGCAAGTCCCTGTACTGCCGGCTGGCTGTGATCGTATTCCTTACCTTTGGGAATGGCATCTATAAGATACCTTCTTATGTGCGCCCAGCAGGAATTCCTCGTGCAGTCCCTGAGCTTATTGTATCCACTGTACCCGTCAGTCATAAGGTACCCGTGGAATCCTTCAAGGAACTCCTTTGCAGTATCTCCAGCCCGTGTCGGAGAATAGTGGAACAGAACTATCTGCTCCGGATCAAACTCTCCCGAACGGAAAACCCACATGTACGACCTTGATTCAGCCCTGCGCCCTGGTTCTTTGAGCACCTGTACGGGCGTTTCGTCTGCCATTGCATATCTTCCGGCAACAAGCTTTCTCTGGAAGTAATTGCACATAGGCTTGAAGAACTCTTCAGCGTTATTGATTATCCAGTTGGCAATGGTTCCTCTGCAGATTTCGGCTCCGTACATCTTGAAGTCTTTTTCCTGTCTGTAAAGAGGAAGAGAGTTAACATACTTCTGATACATTACCCACGCAACTGTTCCGGCAGATGCCATGCCGTGCAGCATATGTGCCTGACCGTCGCGTCCTCTTACGATGTACGGGACCTCAGCATTTATCTTGCAGTTAGGACATCCATAGCTGACACTGTAGTAATCAATGATCTTGATACTTGGCTTAATGAATTCGATCTCTCTGCGAAGAAATTCTTTCCCAATCCTCTCAAGAGGAGTGCCACAGACATCGCAGATGCGCTCATCTTCAGGAACATCAAGAATAACCTCCTGGACAGGGAGGCCTGCAAACTTATCAGACATCTTGGATTTTTTCTTGCGGGTATGTTTCTCGACGGTGGTGAATTCCTGTTCCTCGGGATCAGGATCAGCCTTTAGAGTTTCGGCTTCATTGAAGAGATTCAGCTGTCCCTCAAAATCATCATGTTTCTCACTTGATCTGCCAAAGAGTTTCTTGGTGAGGTAATCTATCTGTTCCTGCAGGACTTTTTCTCTTTCGATATGTTCCTGCTCTTTCAGAAGATGCTCCTCTTCGCGTTTGTTAGCAGCCTCAATGAGTGCGTTGAGATTTCTGATGGTGGTATTCAGTTCTTTCACAGTGTCCTTCAGCTCAATGAGCTGCTGGTCCTTGGAATCTCTCGCCACGACAGCCTCCTTACATCTGATATATAGATTTTATCAGACTTACAAGGCAATTAATATCGGTAAAAGTGCCAAAGTGATCTGAAAACCGGCATCTAATTAATCCGATATAAGGCGATTTCAGAATTATGCACAAAAACTGATACACAGACCTTAAGAGGCTCTAATGGCCTTAGGTTGCTCTATATCGATACCTGAGAGAAGCCAGTCGAACTCGCGCCAGGTCAGGTTGCGTACTTCATCCTTGTTTCTTGGCCAGCGGTATCGTCCCTGTTCGGCGGATAGTCTTTTGTAGAACAGTATGAATCCGTCCGGCTCCCAAAGAAGCATCTTGAACCTGTCAGCCCTTCTCCCACAGAAGAGATACAGAGCCCTGCTTCTTGGATCCATGTGGAGCTTGTCTTCGATTATGGCACAGAGGCCATCGATAGACTTTCTCATGTCAGTGTAGCCGCAGACAATGTATATCTCATCTGCAGCTGTTATATCGCCGATCATACGAAGCTCCTTAAGGCTGAGAGAGTCCTGGTTACAAGATCCGGATCAGCTCCGTTACAGAGAGAAATATGTACATCTCCAAGACTTATCTCTATCATATGTGAATTGTCAATGTGCGGTGCCGCCTCAGGAATGATCTTCTGTGGCGGCTGGATATCAGGAACGATATCCACTTTGACCACATCCTGTTTTGGAATGGCCAGGTGATATATATCATCAGCGCTGCGAGGAGGAATTGCATAAGAACATTTCCGCAGCCTTTTGATAGCAGTGTTTAATGAATGACGGCTGATACCATTTAATGCGCACCATTGAGCGTCCGATAAACCGCTTTTACGGCACTCCTGGACGAGCTTGAACCACTCATCTTTAGTACGATAATGCTTGGGATCTGACATAAGCTATCCTTTCCATGTGACACCAAAATGAAGTTCATAAGTTCAAGTGTTCACACTAAAATGTAGTTTATAGTTCAAATCCATTATGAGTGATTGTGGGACGCATTCACATCCGCCGGATTATTTCGCGCTTACGATACAACTGTCTATATCAAGGGGAAAGGTTTTTTTGATGCTGAGAGCATGGGTATATTTAATAAAGGATATTCAATTCCGTTTTATAGCAAAGTATGTGACGCAGTTGCCAGCGCGCATACTCAGATACCTCATTTAAAACTGATCGGATGGGATTTCACTGTTGATACAGAAGGAAATCCTGTAATGCTTGAATACAACGCGAAACCTGATGTGGGAGTACAAATTGTGACAGCTCAGCCATACTTCAGAGATTTGACAGATCAGATTCTAGATGATTACTTCTTTGAAAGAACTCTTTCCAATAATCAGAAACAAGGCAGACTTGTGCAGTAAAGAATATGAGAGGTAAAAAATTGAAGACACCCACATTTGCAGAATCATTTGAGACACTTTGTATCTATACCGAGAAATGCGGTATGGACAGAATGTTCTTTGGAGATTCCCTGAAAAGAGTAAGGCAAATGGCACCGGCTTTTTTATTGGGGAATAGTTTTCCTGAATTATACTTTGAATTTCCGTTAATGGGAGATCCCTCTCTCTCGGTGACCTTTTTATATAGTGATCTTGAAAGAAATATGCAGATTGATTCACCTCTTGCCATCGGCTATGATGAACTTATCAACTACATCGCAGACACTCAAAAGATATATCCGGATGTAGGCTTTGGCTTTGAATTAGACACAGAGAAAACCATTGTTCCTCCGGTTGCCGTCCATTTTGAACCAAGGAATAATCCACTCCTTGTAACTCGTTTCTTTGAGCTGTTAGGAGAAAAAGAACGCCTTCATCTGTATGATGATATGAGAAAAAGTCTTCCTAAAAACTGGGAACCGGCTTATTTTGGACTGTTTCGGGAAAGACCTGAAGCACCGCTTCGTGTCTGCGGATACTTACAGAAAGATGAAGTAATATCATGCAAAGAGGATCCATCCCATATAAAGGATATATTCGACAAAGTGGGATTCACAGCCTTTGACCAAACAATGATATCTCAGATTACAGAGGTTCTAAGGATTGAACCGGCTGGTTTTGGTTATCAATTTGATATATATCCGGATGGGACCATGGGGAAAATCTTTTCTATTGAAATTATGCTAAAGGAGCGTTCTGAAAAATCTATCAGAAAGTCTTTTGAAAAGGGAGCTGCCTTGCAAATACTTGATATGATGAGAAAATATGGATTGGCCGAAGAAAAAAGCCGGTTGCTTGGTGAATTTACCTTTGAAAGGTCAGTTCCTGTTGAACTTAAGGATGGCTCTTTAGCACCTTTCCATTTGGGCTTTCGCCCGAAGTGGTTTAAGATACGCTGGGATAATACTAAGCTTGTCCCGGCAAAGTGTTATTTCCTTCTTCAGGCAGCATTTGAAGAAACCTTTTTCTGAATAAAACTTTCTGTTCGTTTCTGTACATTCTCCTGAAGATTTACAAAGAAAAGGAAATTATCATAAAGATGAAGGCTTCCATCAGGGAAAATATCAAGAACTTTAGGATACTGACTGGTATCAATACCCGTTACTACAAGTGAACCTCTTACCGGGTCAATATATGCACCGTACTTTCCCGCTTCCACGGAAAGAATCGCACCCGTCTTGCTATCCTGAGTAACAGTTCCTTTATTAAGCTTTTTAGAAGCCACTGTACTATCCGTTCTCCAGTTAAGAGGATTGATTGATATTGCCTTTGTTCCTGCAGGTATAACCATAGAATCTGTAACAGTTCCATCCTCACAGTCAAAACTTATTACAACACCGGTATCAGTCTCTTCCTTTGCAGGAACTATCTGCGGATACTTCGCTATCATATCTTCCGTCATGCTCCATCCTATTGCATATACAGCAATCAGATTTTCTCTAAGATTTATAGCTCTTTCTTCACTTCCGCCATAGTATTCTTCAAGGAGCCTGTAGCACATATCTGCCCCCTGTGAGAAGCCTGCAAGAATAAGCGGTTTGCCGTTATTCTTATGTTCTATGTAATACTTAAACGCCGCTGATACGTCCATATATGCATTCTTCATTGCCTGCTCTTTTGCCGCAGAATCTTCCATGGCATAAACATTAATGGAAGCCTGCCTATAGTACGGAGCATATATCCTTGCTGTCTTTGCATAAATGGCCTGTTGCTGATTCATGGCATTTCTGAATTTTGTTTTGTATTTTGGTGTAATAGCCGAATTGCTCTCACTGCTGGTATCTACTGTTGGCGCAACAATAAAGACATCCACGGAATTCTCTGGATAAGCACCATCATACAGCCAGTTATCAGAAAGCGAGTAATCCAAAGGACTTGTGAAAGGCAGAACTTTTACTGCCTTAGCAGTAATTTTCGAAGGAAATGCTACCGCCATTATCAAAAGAATAGTAAACAATAATCTTAGTCCCTTATTTCCCATTAATTTGCTCCTTTCTGATTACCATTTTTACTAATACACACAGCTTTATTTTACCATTTTGCGTTTATTCCTTTTGTAAAAAATGTATAAATATCATGTTGTACAAAAAAACACACATTGGATCCTCTTTTCCAATGTGTGTCTGTGTTTTATATCATATTAAAATGCTTCAGCGCCTCAGTAATAGCCTTCTCCTTTTCCGGAGTTGTTTCCGACTGCCTGCTATCCTCTGACTTCGGCTTATTATAGTTCTCTCTTTCAATAATTCCGTTCTTTCTCTTGATCTGGGCTATATTCAGGTTAG
Organism: Butyrivibrio sp. AE3004; assembly: GCF_000703165.1. Classification (NCBI taxonomy): domain Bacteria; kingdom Bacillati; phylum Bacillota; class Clostridia; order Lachnospirales; family Lachnospiraceae; genus Butyrivibrio; species Butyrivibrio sp. AE3004. Next base: position 1,081,183 of record NZ_JNLQ01000002.1, on the reverse strand, counting down.
TAACATGTATACCATACTTTTCCTGTACCCAATCTCTTATCTCATCGTAGGTAGCTCCATCCTTGAAACCATCAGTATCCATGCCCTCTAACGATATTTCTACCTTAACTTTCTTACTGGGTATCTCGCCCTTGGAAAGCAAGACGACCGTCTCAACATGATTCGTCCAGGGGAATTGATCCACTGCTACTGCTCGCTGGACATAATATCCGCCTTCGGCGAGTATCTCAAGATCACGAGCAAGGGAAGTGGGTTTGCAGCTCACGTAAATCATATGCTTAACGCCGTAATCTATGATTTTCTTTAGAGCTTTGGGGTTGATGCCTTCACGGGGTGGATCAAGAATAATGAGATTGGGTTTGTCTTCAATCTCGTCCAGGACCTTCAATACGTCTCCGGCGATGAACTCGCAATCCATCAGGTGATTTCTTGAAGCATTTTCCTTTGCTGCAGTAACTGCTTCTTCTACAATCTCAACGCCGATAACTTTGTTGGCAACAGGAGCAATAATCTGGGCAATTGTTCCTGTTCCGCAATACAGGTCAAAGATGATCTTATCTCCGGGATCCTCGGTCGTGTTGTCGTAGAGGCCGTCGATATATTCACGTACTGTGCCGTAAAGGACCTCCGCGCTAAGAGAGTTTGTCTGGAAAAATGAAAAAGGAGTTATTCTGAACTTTAACCCTAAAAGTTCTTCAAAGAAATAATCCTGTCCATAAAGGATAGTTGTTCCTTCATCTATGATGGCATCTGCCTTGGAATCATTTTTCGTATGAAGTATGCCTACGATATGTCCCGACAGGTCAAGAGTAAGGAGCATCTCCTTATAATCCGACAGATCATGGTCTTCCTGAGTAGTTGTAACAATATCTATAAGGATATCCCCTGTTTTAACAGCCTTTCTCACAAGAAGATGTCTGAGATACCCTATCTGCTTCATTCTATGATAGAACGATATTTTTCCGTTTTTATATAGCTCACCAAAATATGATATGGTTGCGCTTAGAATCTGATTATAGTCATCATCAACGATTCTGCATCCGGTAACACTTACGATATCATGCATGCTGTTTCTTTTATGCATGCCAAGAGTGAGAGGCCCGCCAAGCTCCTCATCTCCGAATGTAAATTCCATCTTATTTCTGTAAGCAAATTTAACGGGGCTGGTCTTTATTCCTTCCCACGTATAGCTTTGTGTCTGATTCTCCAGAATAGGATTAAGTATTCTTCTTACCTGCTGTTCCTTAAGTCCAAGCTCCTTGACATAAGGCATGGTAAGATAACTGCATCCACCACATTTGCCAAAGTGAATGCAGGGACTGTCTATAGCATCAATAGGCTCTTCGAGAATTTCGAGGAGCCTGCCTTCTGCTCTGCCATTTCTGTTCTTTATAATTACACAGGAAACCTTCTGACCGGGAAGTGTATTCTTTACAATAACCTTCCCTTCAGGAGTCTCCATTATTCCTTTGTTCGGAAATTCAACACGAACAATTCTTCCCGTTACGATATCTTTTTTCTTCATTTCTCCAAATCCAGATCAACGAAATCGTCATCATCAAAATCGTCGAAATCGTCATCATCATAGTCAAAATCGTCCTCGTACTCGGGCATCATATAGTTAAATACTAAGTAAGCGATTGTTGCAACAGCTGCTACTGCACCGAAAACCGCAAGGCACCACAAAATAATATTTGCAGGCTTTTTAGCATTTGCTGCTTCCTTCTTAGCCAGAAGCTCATTAATCCTTGTCATTTCAAGAAGTTCTTCAATTCTGTTTTTATCCATTACTGTCCCCTTTCCAAGATACTGTTAATAGTTAATACGCATGATAAATATATTATAACATTTACTTTTTTACATTCTATCGAATTAGTAAAGTTTATACTTTTTTTAGTTTAGCAAAAGCCGCAAACATGATTTTCTGGCCATAATCATCAAAGTTGATAGTAACCTTATAATCCCGTGGCTCTTTAACTATATCAAGTACTGTCCCCAGTCCAAATTTAACATGTACCACTCTGTCACCGACTCCGTATTCCAGTGCCGCTGCGGAGGGCATTCCCTTTGAAAGGCCGGAGAGGCCTGGTTTTCCAAGAGCCGCTTTACTGTGAGTGCTTGCTGCACCTGCAATAAACGGCTTATCCTTTGGTACTGCTCTCTTTTTAGGAGGTGCAGGCTTTGCTACAGGTTTTCCGTATGCCGGCTGAACTGCTGCCCCGGTTCCTGCATATGCACTTCTTCTCAGCGCTGAAGGCGTGTTATTCATGCCATAAGCAGGCTTTGAAAAATCCATCTTCTTTTTGAAAATACGACCTGTCTCAATATCAATATCATCGTCGTCATCAATTGATTCACCACCGTCAAACAGATATTGAGCTTCGGCGTAGCCAACCTTCTCTAAGAGGTTCTCGGGAATCTCAGATACAAATCTGCTGATCCTGTTATATTCAAGCTGACCTCTGTTCATCCTGCTCTTCGCACAGGTAAGTGTGAGATGCTTTTTGGCCCTTGTTATTCCAACATAAGCAAGGCGTCTTTCTTCCTCAAGCCCTTCCGGATCGTTATCTTCATTCATAAGAGTCATAAAGCTCGGAAAGACATTTTCCTCCATACCTGCAAGATAGACATGATCAAATTCAAGACCCTTGGCACTGTGAAGCGTCATCAGTAAAACCTTGTCGTCATCCTCCGACACATTATCTATATCAGCTACAAGTGCGACTTCTTCAAGAAAACCTGTAAGTGTCGGCTCGTCTTCCTTCTCCTCATATGAAGCCATCTTGGAAATAAGTTCATCCACGTTCTGCGCTCTGTCGTTGTCCTCGGTATTATCAAGGTCGTCAAGCGTATAAAGATAATCAATATATCCTATTTCCTTAATAACATGCTGAAGCAGCTGATCGAGCCTTGCTTCTTTTGAAAAAGCCCTGAAAACTCTTATCATCTCAGCGAAAGCTTTACATTTCGCCTGCGCCGTCTTATTAAGTCCCGGAATCATGTCAGCTTCCGCACATGCCTTAAGAAAACTGATATTTATTCTGTCGGCGTAGTCCTGCACATGAGAAATGCTGGTTGCGCCAATACCTCGCTTGGGCACATTTATTATTCTTCTGACTGAAAGATCATCCGCACCTGAATCAATTGTTTTCAGATATGCCAAAAGATCCTTTATCTCACGCCTTCCGTAGAAATTAACGCCACCAACAAGGTCATAGGGAATTCCCTCATAAACAAAGCGTTCCTCTATAAGTCTGGACTGTGCATTCGTTCTGTATAAAACAGCTATATCCCTATAATCTGCCTTGCCGGTTTTCTTTAGCTTTCCTATCTCAGAGGCAATAAATTCAGCCTCCTCGGGTGCCTGATTTACCTGCTTTAATCTGACAAGCTCTCCCTTTCCTTCATCAGTCCAGAGTGCCTTATCTTTTCTTCCGTAGTTGTTTTTAATCACCGCATTTGCTGCATCAAGAATGCACTGGGTTGACCTGTAATTCTGCTCAAGCTTTATTACCGTTGCATCAGGATATACCTTTTCAAAATCAAGTATGTTTCTGATGTTCGCACCACGGAATCTGTAAATACTCTGGTCATCGTCACCTACTACGCAAAGATTTTTATATCTGTCAGCAAGTAGCCTTACAAACTCAAACTGAACATTGTTAGTATCCTGATACTCATCCACCATTATGTAACGGAAGCGTTCCTGATACTGCTTTAAAATCTCATGCTCCTGTCTGAAAAGCTTGACGGTATTTAAAAGCAGATCATCAAAATCCATTGCATTGTTCTTTTTTAAAGTATTCTCGTACTCTATGTATGCCTTGGCTATCTTCTGCTTTCTAAAATCCGCCCCCTGAGTCAGCGCATATTCATTTGCATCCACGCAGTTGTCCTTCGCATGTGATATCGCAGTCTGTATTCCGCGAAGCTTAAGCTGCATAGTTTCGAGCTGGTATCTCTTGCAGATATCCTTGAGAACAGATTTGGAATCATCCGAATCGTAGATGGTGAAATTGTTGTCATATCCGAGTTTGTCGGCATATCTTCTAAGAATTCTCACACAGGTGGAATGAAAAGTTGCCACCCAAATGCTCTCCGAGCCAAAGCCTACAATTTTGTCAACACGCTCACGCATTTCACCTGCAGCCTTGTTAGTGAAGGTTATGGCAAGAATGTTCCACGGATTAACACCGCATTCATCAATTAAATAAGCGATTCTGTGAGTCAGCACTCTGGTCTTTCCCGAACCTGCTCCCGCAAGTATCAGAACCGGACCGTCTGTCTGTAGAACCGCCTTTTTTTGTTCACTGTTTAGCGTATCGTAAATACTCATTAAAAATCTTTCTGAGAGTCACTATTTAAGCGACTCCCTTGCCTTTCATCTTTGTTATTACACCACATTTACACCATTTTCAGGATAGTAATCTTACAATTCTCCTTCTGAAAAAAATAATTTCTTGCGTTTCTTCGATTCCCTTTGAGGATTGCTTTTATGACGCTCAAATTATTTCTTGCGTTTTTTCGATTCTCTTTGAGGATCGTTTTTATGACGCTCTTCTTCAACATGATCAAGAATATTCTCTATGAGAAGCATCTTCATAAAAACATCATAAGACAAAAGTGAGATAAAATTAAAAGTCTGAAGCTCCCGCTTGTCGTCCCCTTCTGCATTTGGAAATGATTCCTGTGCCACTTTAAATTTTCTTTCGATGTCCTTTTTAAGCGTAGCTACTATTTCATCCTGCTCGTCATATATTGTCGTATAAATATCCTTAAGATTTATGGTGGCATAGTCATCACCGAATCTCTTGTACAAAGGCTCAAACAGAGTCTGTATGTCGCTGAAGGAAAGGATGTTTTTGTAATAATATATGAACATCAAAAGTATAATATGATCCTTCGAGTACTTCTTTTTGATCGGAGGGGGCAAAAGATCATTTTTGGCATAATTGTTTATCATGGTCTTGGTAAGTATCTTATCAACACCGGGATGTCTTGCGGATCTTCGAAGACTCTCCTCCATGAAAGTAAGAAGCTGATCCATATAAAGATCAATATTAGGGATCTCAGTGACCTCAACCTGCTTAGTCCTGTCAAGACTCGCCATTATACTGTTTAAAAGATCATCGTAATCTAGTGTCATGTGTATTGGATTGCTCCTTTATCTGATATTATTCTTAACATCATCCGCCTGGCGCATCATCTCTCTTGCGTTTTCAAGTGTAGAATCTGTTATCTGCGCACCGCCAAGCATTCTCGCAAGCTCTGAAACTCTCTCATCTTCACCAAGCATTCGGATTCTTGTAACGGTTCTTTCCTGTCCGTCTTCCTTGTGAGTTCCCTTGGCAATCTCATAATGATTATCTGCCATCGCTGCGATCTGCGGCAGATGTGTGATACAGATTATCTGATGTTCCTTTGCAAGGAGTCCGAGCTTCTCAGATACCTTCCAGGCTGTCTGACCGCTTATTCCGGCATCTATTTCATCAAAAATAAGTGTATCGATTTCATCCTTATCCGCTACAACCGTCTTAATGGCAAGCATGATTCTTGAAAGCTCACCTCCGCTTGCTACCTGATCAAGAGGTCTTATCTTCTCTCCCGGATTGGTGGAAATCATAAATTCAACATCATCAAATCCTATAGCGGAAATCTTTTCTTCGTCAGGTCTTACCTCTATCTCAAATCTGACATCAATGAAATTTAAGTCAACTAAAGCTTTCCTAAGCAGCTCTGATAAAATATCCGCATTCTTTTTTCTGAGGTCAGATATCTTTGTGCACAACAAAAGGACCTTTTCATGATACTTTTTCTCGTCGGAAATCAGCTTTTCCCTGTAAGCACCAAGATCCTCAAGTTTACTTAGTTCCTCTTCCTTCTCATCCCTGTACTTTAGGACAGCTTCAATACTTCCGCCGTATTTATCCTTTAAGTGATTTATTACATTAAGTCTGTCCTCTGTCTGTGCAAAGTCTTCTGCATCGAATTCCAATTCGCTTATATATGAAGAGATGGCATGTCTGAAATCCGATAACAAATTATCGATATCAGAGAGCTGTGACAACAGTTCATCAGCCTTTTCATCATAGCTGCTTACCAAAGACAGTTCTCTTACTGCTCTGCCGATCGCGTCAGCTGCACTCTCATTGGACTCGCCGGCGCCGGTAGCCTCTGCGGCAATACCCGCTGCCTCGGCAATTTTCCTTGAATTAACCATTCTCTTATATTTGTTTTCAAGGTTTTCATCCTCACCAATCTGAGGATCGGCTTCATTTATCTCGTTGAACTCAAAGCTTGCAAGATCCTTTTGTCTCTCTCTTTCTCTTTCATCAAGATTAGTTTCTTCGAGACTCTTTAGGATATCCTTCCACTCTTTGTATGCATCAGCGCATTCATCTTTTAACTTTGAAAGCTCTTCACCGGAAAAATCATCAAGTATCTCAAGATGTTTTTTCTTATGCAAAAGCTCCTGGTTATCATTTTGTCCGTGAATATTTATCAGAATATTAGAAAGCTCTCTCAGCTGCCTTGCGCTTACGGTTTCTCCGTTTGCCTTACAGACACTTCTTCCTTCCATGATCTTTCTCTGAAGTATCAGTGTTCCGTCTTCATCAACAGGAATATCCAGCTCCTTAAGGCTCTTTTGCTGTGTCTCATCAGTTATTCCAAAGCTCAGCTCTATCAGAGCATATTCTGCACCTGTGCGGATCATTCCACTATCAGCTTTGGCTCCGAGTGCAAGATTAACGCTACCTATGATAACCGATTTTCCGGCTCCGGTCTCACCACTCATAATATTAAGACCGTTTTTAAACTCGACCTCCTGCTCGTTTATAAGTGCAAGATTTTTTACATGTAGACTGTATAACATATTTACCTCTTTCCTTTTGTGCTTCTTCGGGCAAACTAAGGAAATGTTGTTTTTATTATCCGATCATCTCGTTCAGTCTGTTCATTACCTTCTGAACGTCATCATTTGTACGTATTGCAGCCATGATAGTATCATCACCTGCAATACATCCTACTACCTCTTCAAATTCAAGAGCATCAAGAGCCGCAGCAACCGCCATCGCCATACCGGAAACCGTGCGTATAACGAGAATGTTCTGTGCACTATCCATGCTGATATAACCGGCTCTCAAAACATCCGCATACTTGTCGTTCATCGAAGCAGTGTCCTGAAGATAGACATATTTATGTCTTCCATCGGAAGTCGCTCTCTTTGTAAGACGAAGCTCTCTGATATCTCTTGAAACCGTCGCCTGTGTTACCTTGTACCCAGAAGCATTAAGCATATCCGCTATCTGCTCCTGTGTTTCTATTACATTGTTCTGAATAATTTCAATTAATTTGTTCTGTCGTTTTTTCTTCATACGAGTTTTTTCCTCAAAATGTTCAAAAAGCTCTCTTTGCTGATTTTCAGAATCCTTGTAACTTCTTTTGCGGCAGTAATATCTATTTTATCGCCGCTTTGCATCATCATTCTCTTTCCGCCGTCAAATGAGGCTTCAAGCTTTTGTATATTTCCGCCTCTTCCTTTTCCTATCTCAATTGTAACCCTGTCATGTTCAGACAACACGATAGTACGCGCATATGCATTATGTGAACAGATGGGTGTCAGAAGCAGAATCTGCGCCTTGGGATCCACAATAGGACCACCCGCAGACATATTATATGCCGTAGACCCTGTGGGCGTGGATACGATAATTCCATCAGCCTGATAACTTGTGAGCGGCATATCGTTTACAAATACATTGAAATTGTATACCTGGAGTGATGAACATCTCGCGATTACGATGTCATTTAGAGCATAGGTTCCTACACCTTTATCTTCTCCCTGACAGGGAACTCCCTGAAGCATCATGCGGTCTTCTATCTCGTACTCATCATTAAGAAGCTTATCCATCGCTTCTTCAACCTCGGAGAGCTCTACCTCTGCCATATAGCCAAGAGTTCCGAGATTAACACCTATGATGGGAAGATTCTTCTCTCGCACATTCCCTGCTGCCTGCAGCATTGTGCCGTCTCCGCCGAGAACAATACAGCATTCATAATTATCCGGAACCTCACACAAATACTCACTGCTGTCATTTTCTCCGGAGTTTTTCTCCATTTCGGCAACCTTACACTGTCCCCCGTGAGCTTCCAGATACTCTCTGATACGTAAGGTCTCCTTCATCTTGGGATCTTTGTTCCTATTGGTGATAATAAAAAACCGCTTCATAGTTTTATAGCTCCCCGTGCGCTTTTTTAACCGTCTCCTCTATCAGGTTTTTCATTTCCTGCTCGGTTGAAAAACCATTCTTTGCCTCAATTTTTTCAGAGAGAAGATGTAGTCCCGTGCCTTCATTTATCTCACTGACTTCATCATTTTTGCTCTCATCCTTTTTAATGTGAAGCAGATATTCTATATTTCCTTCCGGTCCCCTAACCGGTGAAAAATCAAGGTTCAAAACTTTAAATCCGATTATGTCGGCAAAATCTATTACTTTGCAAATGACCTCTTCGTGGATTTCAGGTTCCCTTACAACGCCTTTTTTTCCGACCTTTTCCCTGCCGGCTTCAAACTGAGGCTTTATGAGGCACACCATCTCGCCGCCATCCTTAAGAAGCTTTCTTGCGGGAATCAGAATTTTTGTAAGTGATATAAAGGAAACATCCACCGATGCAAAATCCAGATCATCATCAATATCATCCCTTGTCAGATATCTGAAATTCGTCTTTTCCATACAGACAACACGCTCATCGGACCTGAGTTTCCAGGCAAGCTGACCGTGTCCCACATCAACAGAGTACACCTTGGATGCTCCGTTCTGAAGCATGCAGTCTGTAAATCCTCCGGTGGAAGCCCCGATATCCATACATACAAAACCATCAAGACTAAGCTCAAAACTCTTCATAGCCTTTTCAAGCTTAAGCCCGCCTCTGCTCACATATGGAAGCTGATCTCCCTTTACTTCAAGCGATGTTATTTTGGATTCATCAAAGGATGTTCCGGGTTTGTCTTCCCTTTGTCCGTTTACAAAGACATCTCCTGCCATAATGACAGCCTTTGCCTTTTCTCTTGAGGGTGCAAGCCCTCTGGAAACCAGAATTACATCCAGTCTTTCTTTAGCCATTTACTAATATTTCCTCGTATTTTCTAATAACCTTTTTAGCTATAGACTGTGCGTCTATGCCAAGCGCCTTATATAACTGATCACAGGAGCCATGTGTCACAAAAGTATCGGGAAGCGCGATAGTCAGCTGCTTAATATCAATCTCTTCATCTGCAATAAAGCGTCTTACCTGATCTCCGAAGCCACCGTTTTCAATGTTCTCTTCCATGGTCACCATAAGCTTATGCTTCTTGGATGCTTCCCTGATATAGTCAACATCTACAGGCTTAACAAATCTGGCATTTGTAAGTGAGCAGTTGTAGCCCTTTTCTATAAGGATCTCCCTTACCTGTTCTGCAGTCTTGACCATGCTGCCTACAGCCAAAAGAACAATGTCTCTCTCTTTGTAGATCGGCTCCGCTTTTCCCATAACGATAGGCTCACGGAATTCCTCAAGTCCGTCGTAGGCAGTTCCCCTTGGATATCTTATCGCCGTCGGTCCGTTAAACTGTATAGCGAACTTCATCATGTCGGAAAGCTCCCATTTATTTTTAGGTGCCATGACATGCATATTAGGCATACTTGAAAGATAAGACAGATCAAAAATTCCCTGATGAGTCTCACCATCACTGCCTACAAGTCCCGCCCTGTCTATTGCAAAAGTAACGGGAAGGTTCTGTAGACAAACGTCCTCGATCATCTGGTCGTATGCTCTTTGTAAAAATGAACTGTAAACCGCAAAAACAGGATGATATCCGCCAACTGCAAGACCTGCTGCAAAGGTAACCGCATGTTCTTCCGCGATCCCCGCATCAAAAAATCTCTTGGGATACATATTCCTGAATCTCTTAAGGCCTGTTCCGTCCGCCATGGCAGCGGTTATTGCTACGACCTCCGGATTACGCTCACCTATCTTACACATTACGGTACTGAAAATATCCTGGTAGTTTGCTACCGTTCTGGGATTTCTGGGTATACCGTTCTCAATGAGGAAAGGCTCCGTACCATGGAATCTTGCAGGATGTCTCTCAGCGGGTTCATAACCCTTACCCTTTTTCGTAACAACATGAATCATAACTGCCTTACGAACCTTCTTGGCCTCACGAATCGCCGCTCTCATAGCGGAAATATTATGTCCGTCTATAGGTCCGAGATATGTTATTCCAAGATTCTCAAATACCATACCGGGTACAAAGAGCTGTTTAAAGCTGTTCTTCGCCCTTCTTATCCCCTTTACCATCTTGGGGCTGGAATTCTTCAGAGAATTATAAATGTCATCTCTAAGATTCAGATATCCCTCATTTGTGCGGACTACATTAAGGTATTTTGCCATACCTCCAACGTTCTCCGATATGGACATCTCATTGTCATTAAGAACCATTATAAAGTTCGTATCCAGCTTAGCTGCATTATTCAAAGCTTCATATGCAAGTCCGCCTGTCAGAGATCCGTCTCCTATAACGGAAACTATAGTGAAGTTTTCATCTGAAAGCTGTCTTGCTCTGACCATACCGAGTCCTGCTGACAAACTGGTTGAACTATGACCTGTGTCAAAGCAGTCGCAGTCCGATTCACTTCTCTTTGGGAAACCACTCATTCCTCCGAATTTCCTAAGTGAGTCAAAACCATCCTTTCGTCCGGTAAGAAGCTTATGGGTGTAGGACTGGTGTCCAACGTCCCATATGATCTTGTCCTTTGGCAGATCAAGTTCAAGATGAAGCGCCATTGTAAGCTCAACCACTCCGAGATTGGAGGCAAGATGCCCCCCTGTAACACTTATTTTTTCTATAAAAAACTCTCTGATTTCCTGAGCGAGTTCATTTAACTTGTTCGCAGGTATTTTCTTTATATCATTTGGCTTATTGATACTATCAATTAACATGTCAGCCCTCATCCTCCAGCCTAGCTGAAAAGTATTTTCGTACCCTTGGAACAGCACTTACTTATTACGTGTTATCATCCACTTCACAAGTGGAATAAGGAATGTATCTGCTCCTTCAAATTCAGACAATATTCCGATTGCTTCATCGGAAAGTCTCTCTACTTCCCTCTTTGATTCTTCAATACCATGAAGAGTCACATAGGTAGTCTTCTCATTTTTCTCATCAGAGCCCACAGGCTTTCCCAGTTCTGCCTCGTCGCCTGTTACATCAAGGACATCGTCCTGTATCTGAAAAGCTACGCCGATTTTGCGGGCAGCCTGTTCAATCTCTTTAAGCGTCGCACTATCCGCACCTGCAAGAAGAGCGCCTATCATCATACTGCTCTCAAGAAGTGCTGCGGTCTTGTTTTCATGGATAAAAATGAGTTCATCCTCTGTCGCACAGGCTTTACCTTCAGCCTCAATGTCAGCGCACTGTCCGCCTATCATTCCGTAAATACCGGCTTTCGTTGCAAGAATCTTAAGTGCAACAGCCCTTCTGTCGCTGAATTCTCCGTCATACAAAGGTAATTCTTCCTTACAGTTAAATACCTTTATTGCCGTCTCAAACGCATAGTTTAAAAGGCCGTCACCTGCAATGGTTGCCATACCCGGTCCGTAAACAACATGAGTTGTTTTTCTGCCTCTTCTGTACTCATCATTATCAAGTGCAGGAAGATCATCATGAACAAGTGAGTAGGTATGTATCATCTCCATGGCAGCCATGAACGGTGCAATGATCTCCTCTGATTTTCCTGAAAAGATTCTGAACATCTCCATCATGAGGACAGGTCTTATTCTCTTTCCACCTGCAAGAACACTATAGTTCATAGCCTCAATTACCGTCTTCTGATAACCTTCCTCTAAAGGCAAAAAGCTTTTTACGATTTTCTCAGCCTCAGCAGCTTTTTCATCAAGTAATCTGTCAAAATCAGACATTATTCAAAATCCTCCGTACGGCCGTCCGCCATTACTTTCTGAACCTTTTTCTCAACCTTGTCAATTGAGTCATTGCAATATTTTAAAAGGTCCATTCCTTCCTTAAAGAGTTTAAAAGAATCCTCAAGTGATATATCGCTTTGTTCAAGTGCCTTGATCGTGGCATCAACCTTATCAAAGGCTTCTTCTACAGGAATATCCTTTTTCTGTTCGTTATCCATATCTTCAGCTTTTTTAGCCATAGGTTCGTTCCTTTGCAGCTATTACTTCAGTTTTAATAGTTCCGTCAATTACATTTATCTCTAGCACATCTCCGGCTTTTACGCCTTCGATAGACCTGATATTTCTGCCGTCCTCATCACAGACATATGAAAAACCGGACTGCAGCTTATCAAGAGGACTAAGTGCCTTAAGCCGCTCTATATTAACATCAAGAAGATGCCTCTTATCACGTATCATATCCGTCATAAGTCTGATAAGGCGTTCCTCACCCTGAGCAGCTCTCATTCTCTGATCCCGTATTCTTGCCTCGGGTGAAAGATGCTCCAGCAGCCTTCTGTCACTTGCAGCCTTATCCCGTAAGATACGAATTTTATCATTCATCCTGCGGGTCAGAATATCCCTGTAGGCTTCCAAATCGTGAAGCAGAAGGTCAAGTTCATATACCGCAAGTTCAGCAGCAGCTGAAGGTGTAGGTGCCCTAAGGTCCGAGACAAAATCCGCTATCGTCCAGTCAGTCTCATGACCGACCGCTGAAATAACAGGTATAGGGCAGTTAAAGATTGCCTCAGCAACCACCTCTTCATTAAAAGCCCACAAATCCTCAATGGATCCGCCACCTCGCCCCACGATGATGACGTCCACATCCATTTTTGTAAGTGTTTCTATTCCTCTGACAATGCTCTCTTTTGCCTGGTCTCCCTGGACAATTGCCGGGTACAGATAAATCTGTACATAGGGATTTCTTCTCTGAGAAATATTGATTATATCCCTCACGGCAGCTCCTGTGGGAGCAGTAACAACTCCCAGAGTCTTTATATATTTGGGAATAGCCTGTTTGTACTCTGCAGCAAACATTCCCCTCTCAGACAGTTCTTTTTTAAGTGCAGCAAAACGCTCAAATAAAGCACCTTCTCCATCTAATTGAATTTTCTTAGCATAGAGCTGGTACTTACCATCACGTTCAAAAACATCTATAGTTCCGGTCACCTTGACCTGCTGGCCTTCCTTCATCTCAAAATGCAGACCCTCAGCCCTGCTTCCGCGGAACATCACACATGAAATCGCTCCGGACGCATCCTTAAGCGTAAAGTAGATGTGACCGGAGGAATGATATTTACAGTTACTGACCTCTCCCTTCACAGTTAGCGATGAGAGCAGAAAGTCCTGCCTGAACATATTTTTAATGTAATTATTTATCTGCTCAACAGTATATTCGTTACGCAAACTTTGCAAGCACTCCGTTTACAAAGGAGGAAGCTCCATCCTGTCCGAACTTCTTAGACAGCTCAACCGCCTCGTTAATTGCAACTCCGGTAGGAATTGAATCGTCAAACTTTATCTCATAAACAGCAAGTCTCAGGATAGCAAGTTCAACCTTACCGATTCTGCCTGTGTCCCATCCGGTTGTCACTTCATTTATAAGCTTGTCAATCTCAGGAAGTTTCTCAGCTATGCTCTCATAACGCTCCTTAACATAGCTCACATCCTTCTCACTCATATTCAGGTCATTAGTTTCAATGAACAGGTCTTCCTGTTCTCTCATTTCCTCAGGCGTATTAAATTCAACACGAAAAAGAAGCTGAAAAACCTGTTCTCTTAATTCTGATCTTTTCATAATATCTCTGTCATCCTCTTATTCCGGCATAGTAATTCCGGCAATGCGGACATTAACGTCAGTTACTTCAAGTCCTGTCATACTCTCAATCGAGTTCTTAACCTTATCCTGTACCTTCTTGCTGGTTGCGGGAATGTTATAGCTGTAATCCATAAGTATGGACATATCCACGCGAACCTTACCATTGTTCAGGAAAATTTTGGAGCTCTTCTGAAGGTTCATAGGTCCAACCTTCTCAATAGTCTCACTTGTATAATTACCTGCCATTGCGCTTACGCCATCAATCTCAAGCGCTGCAAGTGCAGCAATCTTTGCAACTACGTCGTCAGCAATTTTAACAGATCCAATACCCTTTGCTTTTGTAAGTGTATTATTCTGTACTTCTTTTTCCATAGCAATCACGTTCCTTTCATACTGAAATCCTTATAATTATACAAGATAGAAAAGCGGAGGGCAACTTTTTATGTCTGCCCTCCGTCATATCTGTCAGTTAAATTTTCATTATTCTTTCTTACTGTTATCTTCAATGTACTTATCAAGTTTATCAAGCTGTCTTGCAGCAAAATTCCTGCCGCCAAAACCAAAGGATATGGCAAATGCTATTGCAAGCGAAGCTACAATGATTATGAATGCTGAATTCACTATTACGGTTGCTATGCCAAGCTGGTTTAAGACCATGAACACACCGATCACAAAGATAACCGCTTTTGAGATCATTGCATATCCGTCCATGCCATTTTTCTTAAGAGCTTTCTCTGCAAGAATACCCGCAAAATATGCAAGAGTAAGAACTATAATAGCAGCAAGCACCTTTGGCATATAGCTGATAACAGCAGCGCCTATATCTGTCAGGAGCTTTAAGTCAACAACCGCAAAGCCCTGCACAATAAAGATGATATTGATAACCACCTGCACTATTTTGCCTGTAACCTTAGACAAAACAAATTTTTCTGTCTTCCCGTCCGTCACATCTGTGAGCTTTTTATCCACGCCCGTTGAAGCAAGGAGCTGTGAAATTATATTTCCCGAGAATTTACCGATAAGATATCCCACAAATACAACCATGCAGGCTACAACAACACGAGGAATATAGTTTACTACAATTGTGAGCATGTTCACAGCCGGCTCAGTTATGGCTTCAATCTTGAGAGTGTTGAGCGCAACTATGAAAACAGGAATCATTATAAGAACATACACGATATAAGCAAGTGTGTATGAAAGTCTTGCTGTATCCTTAACCTCGATGCCTGCCTTAGTCTGAAGCTCATCAACCTTAAGCTTTGCAAACAGTGGTTCAAGAAGGCCTCTGACTGCACTTGCTATCAGATTACCAACAAAAAGAACGATAACCGCTGCCACAACGTTAGGAGCGTATCCCCAGATCGTATTAAGCAGTCCCATTATGGGAGAAGAAATACTGTCAATCCCCAGTGCTCCGAAAATTGCCGGAATAAAAAGCATAAACACAAGAACATAGACAAGCTTGCTTATGTAGGTTATTGTCACACCGGGTCTTTGTCCGTCAGCTCTCGATACGATGAAGCCAAGCTTCGTATGTGTCATGAGCTTGATTATAAGTGATTTGGCAATCGATGCGACGATATACGCAATGAGAAGGATGACAAGCGCCACCATTACTTTCCCCAGGCCCCCAAATATGCCCGTCATAAAATTTGAAAAATCTAACATACCATTTCCTCCACTCTAAACGTATTTTTGTATCCGACTAGCCGGATATCCGTTTCTGCAAGATTATTTTATCACTGGAAATGGTATTATTCAACGAAATACCGTTTGTTTTAACGAAGCATAATTCATCAATATAGCCAAATTACGAGTATGTATTGCGTCTCAAAGCTTGAATATGAAACAGTATTATTTGAGCCTTCCATTAATCTGAAAACTGTTTTATCCGTAAAAAGAGTTTTCTTAAATTCATCATAGATGTTTTTGGTGCTGCACTTGATTGTCACATTATTACTGCCTATGGCATAGCTTCTCTTAAAGAGGTTTTCGAGTGCATTCATGTCAACCTCTGTGAAATACTCGCCCTCTCTGACATAATAATTGTTTTTCATTGAAGTGCACTCCGGAACCGGAAGAGTCTCGGCTATAACGTGAGTCTTCTCAATATCCTGAGTTGTGCAGCAAAGATATGTATAATTTATCAGAGGCAGCTTTTGGGAATTGTCATCTCCCGCTTCAAGCTTCTGGTATGAAGAATCTCCCCATGTCGTATCAACATAAGTGTACTCGCCATCCACAAGAACCAGATTCCAGGCGTGCCCTATCCCATTCACTTTTCCTGTGACAAGTGTTGTAGGTACCCCGAGTTTATTAAGCAAATACTGTGTTGCCTTGGCATAACCCTGACACACGGATCTGCCGTATAAAAATACCGAGCAGATATTCTGATTGTCCGGAGCCTTGGCATCGTACTCCGTATTAGTGATCAGATAATCATAAACATACTTTACTTTTGTATAGTCATCAGCATCTGAAGGTACTTCCGAAAGACATGTATTTACATAATCATTGATCCTGTTTAATCTGTCTGCGATCTCCTCATCGCTGTAGATATAGTTTCCCGTAAAAGATATCTTTTTCAGAACTCCCGCCACCGTATATCTGGTGTAGGTATATCCATCCATGTAAAAAAGCTCAGGGTGATCTGCAAGCACAAACTGACAGACCACATCAAGTACCTCTTCGTCAAGAGTTGATACTACCACATCCTCAGCACGCTTCTGAATTATTCTCAAAAGCTCCACATACAGAGTCTGTCCTTCTTTCGTAAGATGCTCAAAGGCATAATTACCTGCCTGCGTTTTTTTGAGTTCTTCAATATCCACAGAAGAAAGACCAAGGGATGCTCTCTGTGCTTCCTGATAGGTATCACTAAAGTAGGTGGTAGCATCCTTCCCGGATTTCTTATCGGTCTCCTCAACATTTTTTCTTCTGCCGGTGCGGCCTGTCTCTATCTCAATCTGAGTGATAAGGTCATCGATGGCTTTGTTTACTTTGTCAGGATCAAAAACGGAAGAAGCTGTGTTTGATGCCATGGTAGATTCGCCGGCAGAATCGGAGTTATTGCCTACGGCATTACTGCCCTGAACATTGCTTCCTACATTATCAGTATCGCTGCTATTCTTTCGGCCGTTAGAATCATTTCTCTCTAAGTTTTCATTCGCAGCATCAATTCCGACATCCGATTCATCTTCATCCGCAGCATTGGTACTGTCATCCGATTCATTTTTATTTGCGGCATGAGCACTACTGCCCTGCTCGAATTCTTCTCTGCTCATGGAAAATGCATCCGTGTCGAAGCCGCCTTCCTCAAGGTTAAGGTTTTCCTCATCCTGAGCGCTTTCCACAGCTTCAGTTTCATCATCAGAATCTTTATCTGCTCCAAAACTCAGAGAGTCTGCGCTATTTAGCGGATTATTTTCCTGTATGAATTCCTTCACATTTGCAGTCGTATCGCCACAACCTGCGATCATCGTCCCCATGCATAAAAATGCAAAAAAGACAGATGTCTTCCTTATTAAGTTTTTAAAACATCTGTCTTTTTTCATAACTTTAGTTCTTCCTGAATTCACTAAGTGAAAGTCCCTTGTTTCTGTCTATAACCATCTGAGGGCTCCACTCGTTGATAAAGATAAGAAGCGGTCTTCCATTCATATCCTTAATCTTCTTCATATCTGAAGTTCCAACAAGTGAGTTCATATCAACATCCTCATTATCAACCCATCGGATATACTCATATGGTAACATATCCAGAATAATTTCGACATTATATTCACTCTGAAGTCTGAATTTAAGCACATCAAACTGGAGGACACCGACAACGCCTACGATGATTTCCTCCATACCCATATTAAATTCCTGGAAAATCTGAATTGCACCTTCCTGTGCTATCTGCTCGATACCTTTGACGAACTGCTTACGTTTCATGGTATCTACCTGTCGTACTCTTGCAAAGTGTTCGGGAGCAAATGTAGGAATACCTTCATAGGTTACCGAATCCTTAGGCATGCAGACGGTATCACCTATTGAAAAAATACCCGGATCGAACACTCCCATTATATCACCTGCATAGGCCTCACTTAAGATTTTCCTCTCATCTGCCATAAGCTGCTGAGGCTGTGATAATCTGAAAACCTTGCCGGACTGGATATGTTTAACTTCCTTATCGGCATCATAGCGTCCCGAGCAGATTCTCATGAAGGCAACTCTGTCTCTGTGAGCCTTGTTCATGTTGGCCTGAATCTTAAATACAAAGGCTGTGAATTCATGCTCCAAGGGATCAATGACCTCGCCATCTGATGCTGTTCTTCCGCTTGGCGGAGTAGCCATCTGAAGGAAATTATGCAGGAAAAGTTCAACTCCGAAATTCTGAAGTGCTGAACCGAAAAATACCGGTGTAAGCTTTCCGGCACGAACCTCGTCAAGGTCAAATTCTGCACCTGCTCCGTCCATAAGCTCGATCTCGCCCTCAAGATTTTCAAGAGCCTCTTCGCCAATGGTAGCGATAAGCTGATCTCTGTCATCCATAGGAATTATGGTCTCAGTACCTTCCTTGGTTCCCTTCATGGTATCCTGGAAAGTCACAACGTGTTTCTCACTTCTATCATAGATTCCCTTGAAATTCTTACCTGATCCGATAGGAAGATTCATAGGGCACGTAGCTATTCCAAGATGATCCTCAATATCATCAAGCAGCTCATATGTATCCATGGCATCTCTGTCAAGCTTGTTTATAAATGTAAAAATCGGAATATGCCTCATCGTGCAGACCTTAAAAAGCTTCTTGGTCTGAGGCTCAACGCCCTTACTGGCATCAATGACCATGACCGCTGAATCCGCAGCCATAAGTGTTCTGTATGTATCCTCTGAGAAATCCTGGTGTCCGGGTGTATCAAGAATATTGATACAGCAATCCTCAAAGTTAAACTGAAGTACAGAAGATGTAACCGAAATACCTCTCTGCTTCTCTATCTCCATCCAGTCTGATACGGCATGTCTTGCTGTCGCCTTACCCTTAACGGAACCCGCAAGGTTGATCGCTCCACCATAGAGAAGGAACTTCTCCGTAAGTGTTGTCTTACCTGCATCGGGGTGGGAAATAATTGCAAATGTTCGTCTCTTATTTATCTCTTCTGTAATCTGGTTGTTACTCATCTTAAAACCTTTCAAATAATCCTAACAATTACTATACTGCTCTACGCAACAAGCTCAACTAGGCTCGACAAAACCTCGCCAAGTTGACTTGCATGGTTCGCACTAAGTTCGTGAAAGACCTCACTAAGTGCTCTACACAAAGCGCACCCAACCTATTTTAATGAAGGGTGCGCGTAAAGTCAATTACTGACTTAATCTATTTATATTTTCTCACCTGAACGGATTGTAGAATCTGCTTCCATTAATATGCGTAAGCGTAAGTGATGTCGCAAAGAGAAGCGCACATACAAGGATGCAGAGATAGTCGGCCCATCTGAATTTTTTCTCCATATACCAGGTTCGCTTTTTATTCTTTCCAAAGCAGCGAAGCTCCATAGCATTTGCGATAACTTCTATTCTATCCATACTGCTGAGCACCAGCGGGATCAGGATTGCTGAAGCAGCCTTAAGCCTATTTATAAGCGATGCCTTTTTACTAAGTTCTATTCCCCTGGCCTGTGATGCCTGGCTGATCTCGTGATACTGCTTTTGTATATCTGGTATGTAGCGAAGCGCCAGCGCCACAGAATAGGCTACTGAATACGGGACCCCTATCTTATTAAGTGATGCGGCAAATTCACTGGGATTCGTGGTGCAGACAAACAAAAGCACAAACGGAATCGTCGCAAAGTACTTCAGAATATAATTAAGCTGAAAAAAAAGCTGCTCTGCAGTGGGGGCAAAATATCCCGAAAGCCCAAAGAGGAATGTCGTACTTCCGTAAACTCCGCAGCCATGACGCGGCGAAAACAAATACACAAGCACTGTATTCAGCACAAGAAAAACCAAAGTAAATACCAGCATAAAGGTTACATCCTTCAGCTTTATCCTGCCTATAGGAAAAAGTGCGATCCCAAGTACTGACAAAACAGCAAGAAGCCTTGTATCATAGGTCGTCATCGCAGCAAGGCTCCACAAAAGAAGGCATACCAGCTTGGTCGCACCTGTAAGCTCATGAATCGGAGACTGTCTGTCTATATAATTAAAAAGATTATTCATCGCATAATCCTCTCATATTTTCCCGCTCATAATCGATAAAGTCCTGAACAAAGCCGGCACCATCCTCAATACCGCACATTTTTGCCAGATTATAAAGACTTGTCTCTTTGAGACTTGCCCTGTCGACAATTTCTGAATCCGTCAAAATCTCTGCGCAGGTCTTATCCGCTATGATCTCACCACCGGAAAAGACAATACCTCTGTCCGCATACTCCAGCATAAGATGCATATCGTGAGTTATCATGATTATCGTAATTCCCTGCTCGTTCAGCTGTCTCAAAAACTCCATTATCTTAGTGTAATGCCTGTAATCCTGTCCCGCAGTGGGCTCATCCAGGATAAGAACCTTTGGCTCAAGTACAAGAATCGAGCATATGGTAACTCTCTTCTTCTGCCCATAGGAAAGCGCTGATATAGGCCAGTTTCGCATCGTATAGAGCCCGCAGATCTTGAGCGCCTTTATAACCTTTTCCTGAACCTCTTCCTCGGGAACTCCCCGAAGTCTTAGCCCCATAGCGACTTCATCCATTATCATGACCTTGGAGATCATCTGGTTCGGATTTTGCATCACATAGCCCACATAAGCCGCTCTCTCCTTGATTGACAGCATGGAAAAATCGCTGCCTTCAAAAAATATCTGCCCTTCATCTTCCCTCTCCATACCGCAGATTACCTTGGAAAAAGTGGACTTCCCGGCTCCGTTGGTTCCGACGATCGCCACCATTTCTCCCTGGGATATCGCGGTAGTGATGTTATTAAGAGCTCGCTTTTTCATCTTCTCATAAGTAAAGGAAAGATTCTTTGTCACAAGAAGTTCTTTCTTTGCAGAAGCTTTTTTCTCTTTGTGAACATCCTTCATAAACTTCTTTAACTGCTCTTTGTTATCTTCTGAAAGGAGCAACGTATTAATAGAAGATGGACGCATGTTTTTCTCAATACTTACTCCTGCATATTTAAGAGCTGTGAGATACAGCGGCTCTCTTACTCCGCATTCGGCAAGCAGCCCTTTTGAAAGGAGCTCATCAGGACTTTCATCCGCAACAATATGGCCTTCCTGCATCAAAACAATTCTATCTACATGCCTGTGCAGAACATCCTCAAGTCGATGCTCAATTATAACAACAGCAGCACCTGTCTTCTTTTGAAGTTCATCTATAAGCTCTATCGCCTGCTTTCCGGTCTTGGGATCAAGATTAGCAAGAGGCTCATCAAATAAAAAGAGATCCACGTCACTTGCCAGAACACCTCCCACAGAGACTCTCTGCTTTTGTCCGCCGGAAAGTTCAGCAGGCGCATGGAGCAGAAAATCCTTAAGGTCCAGCATTGTAGCTACTTCATCCACTCTCTTTTTCATATCGGGAAGAAGCACACAATCATTCTCCAATGCAAAAGCAAGATCTTCCGCAACTGTCATCCCTACAAACTGGGCATCACTGTCCTGAAGAACAGTTCCGACGATATGTGATATATCAAAGATTGACATTTCCTTTGAATCTTTACCTTTTATTAATAGATAGCCAGTAATATCACCCTTATAGGAAAATGGAATAAGTCCGTTTATAAGACTCCCCAAAGTGGACTTGCCACAGCCGGACGGGCCTGCGATAAGAAGTTTTTCACCCTTTTTGATTTTCAGGTCAATATTAAAGAGCGTAGGCTTAGCCTGCGCCCTATATTTAAATCCAAGATTCTTAAATTCCAGTATATTTTCACTCATATGATCAGTTTTCTTGTGTAAGACTGCCCTTCTTAGGGATTGCCTTGGAATAAGCTATACAAAGAATAGTTCCAACAACAGCAGTTGTAATGATGTTGATGATCGCGCCGGTAACGCCCTGAAGAAATACCTTGTTAGCAGGTTCCTGGAACATAAGGATGTCCAGAACAGGTGCAACAACTATCCATGAAATAGCATGTGCAATGGCCTGACCAATGTTAAAAGTGATAATGCCCCTTGTACCGAACTCGCCTTCATCTATCCTTAGTTTCATGGTCACAATTCCCATGAGGCAGCCAAATACTGCTGAAGCTATAACCCAGCTCCACCACACTCCCCAGCCATAGCTGAAGTCAATAAAGAAGTGTCCGATCAGGCCTGCAAGAGCTCCCGGAATAGGTCCGAAAACAGCTGCGATAAATGCAAGCAGACCATACTGGATTGAAATGTTAGTGTTCGGCACAGGACTCGGGATTGCAACGAATCTGCCAAGTACAAAGAAAAGTGCCGCACCGATACCAATAGCTACAATTGATTTTACCCCTAGTTTTTTCATCCTTTTCCTCCTTTTTTTATAGCATTGACGTTCCTTCAAACTCCGGTTTGATTCCAAAGTAGTCGAGAACAGTGGCTCCGATATCAGCGAAAGTGCTCCTTGTTCCGAGGTTCTTCGGTGTAACATTCTTACCATACATAATGAAAGGAATGTACTCTCTCGTATGGTCCGTGGTTTTAAGATATGCAGGATCGCAGCCGTGATCAGCGGTCATCATAATGATGTCATCATCACGCATCTTAGCGACCATCTCGGGAAGCTTGCTGTCAAAGTAATTAAGTGCCTTAGCATAGCCATCGATATCTCTTCTGTGTCCGTAAAGCATATCGAAATCTACCAGATTCACGAAGCAGAGTCCGTCAAAATCTCTGTCCATGTACGCAAGTGTCTTCTCAATTCCATCGGCATTGCTCTCGGAGAAAACAAACTCCGTAAGGCCTTTACCTTCAAAGATATCCCTTATCTTACCAACTCCGAGAACATCCTTACCTGCTGCCTTTAGCTGATCAAGCATGGTTGTCTTCGGAGGCTCAAGTGAATAATCATGTCTGTGAGGAGTTCTCGTATAATTGCCACTTGTACCAACGAAAGGTCTAGCAATTACACGGCCAACACCAAGGTCTCCCTGAAGCATCTCTCTTGCAATATGGCAATACTCATAGAGAGTTTCAAGAGGAACTATATCCTCATGTGCCGCAATCTGGAACACACTGTCTGCGGATGTATAGACGATAAGATCTCCTGTCTTAACATGCTCATCGCCGTAATCATTTATAACCTGAGTTCCTGAATAAGGCTTATTACATATCACACCTCTTCCGACACGCTTACTGAACGCATCAAGAAACTCCTGCGGAAATCCGTCAGGGAATTTCGGCATTGGCTTAGGTGATATCACGCCTGCAATCTCCCAGTGTCCTGTAGTAGTGTCCTTATCCTTACTTGCCTCCTGGCATCTGGCATATGCACCTGTCGGATTATCGACTGACGGCCTGCAGTCAACGCCATCAATGTTGAACAGTCCCATTGCTCCCATGTTAGGCATGCTGAAATACTCACTGGTAGCGCATGACCTTATTGTATTTACATCAAAATCTCCGTACTCTGCAGCATCAGGCTCTTCTCCGACGCCAAAACTATCAAGTACTATAAGAAAAATTCTTCCCATATATGTATCCTCCGGAAAAAAATTATAAATAGTAAGGGAATTCCCCTACCCTATTAGTTTATCATGAAAAAGTATCCGTTGCGACGAGTTCCTGTAAAAAAGAACTGGGAAATTGATTAAATCAAAAACTACTCTTCTATTTTTCCAAGGTATCTTATTATCCCTTCATCCTAGGTAAAGCTTCTATCATAATTATAGTTTGTTTATCTACGATATTAAATACATTGCAGCGTCTTTATTTTGAATGTTTTTTCGTTAAGCATTTCGTCAATTTCGCGCAACCCGTTCTACGTCTAGGTTTCCGTTTTTCTTCCTCTCATACAATTGCAGTTAAACGTTTATGAATGAGATTCTAAACCTTCCTCAAATCTAGCAAAATCCGTTAGTGTCGGGTTTTGCTTGTTAAAAGAATTTAACAAAATTTAGTTAATGGGTAAGACCAGGCATTAACGAAATGTTAATTCCGAACTAAACTAAAATTTCTTTATGAAAGGGGAACAATTTATGAAGAAAAACAAAAAGATCTGGGCTTATGCTCTTGCTGGAGCATTAGCTATAAGTAATCTTAGCGTAGTAGCAACTCCGTTTGCAAGTATTGTTGCACAGGCAGGTACGTCTCTTACGGCTAATACAACATACAGTACTGATGTGCAGAAAATTCAGGTTGGTGTACCGACTACCGTGACTGCGACTACTAATGACACTCTTGGCGCGGGCGATAAGATACAGATTGTGCTCGGTGATGCGAGTGGTATATTTGGTATAACCTCGAATAGTGAAGTTTCTACAGGTCCAGCTACTGCTACCTTCACAACCACTTCTACGGCAAAAGTAGGCGATAAAGCTAAGATTAAGCTTGCTGCAACTGTAGCCGCGTCTTCTACTACTAAGGAATTAGCTCCGGCAACAGCAGATTCAGATGACACTCTTGTTGTTATCGCACCTAACACGACCAGTATATCAAAGGGTGCTACGAACACGGTTGTGCTCGGCTCAGAAACTGATATAGAGGTAGAAGGTGCGTGCAGCAGCGTGACTGCGGCTCCACTTACAGATGCTCAGCTTGCAGCAATTAAGAGCGGAATAAAAATCACTGGAACATTGGCCGATTCTATTACCTTGACTGATATTTCTGCACTAAGCGGAACCGGAAATAATGGTAAATTTACTGCTACATTCACTGTAAATGCGACTGATGATAAACGAACATCCTCCGATTCTGCCACAATCACTTTTTCTGACGAGAGTAATTCAGGAAGCAATACTGCATCTGTGTCATTATCAGGTGAATCTTCAGCTACAAAAGCATCAAAAATTGCATTCTATACAAAAGATGATAACGGGAAACTTATAGTAGCTAATAATGTAACTAAAAGAACTGCTGGTGCTAACATTGAACTGAATGTAGGCGTTATGTCAGGTAGTAAGGTGGTTCCCTTCAAACAAGGTGCGACACCTAAGACAATTAACAAAGATACTACTGATGTTACAACTGCTGATCCAGCTGGGACTACTGCTATAACATACGTGGTAGCTGACACTTCGGTTGCAACATTAACAACTTCAGGTGCTGAACATGATACTCCTACTCTTACACCAAAAAAGGCTGGAAAGACAAAAGTTACCGCTAAATATACAATTAAAGATGCAATAGATAATAAGGTTTACACTTCTACAGCAGATATAGATGTTGAGATTATTGCATTACCAGCTGCTACTACGGGCGTTGTTATATACGAGAAGGGAACAGGTTCTGCAGCTATAACCAAAAAGATTACAGCTGGAGCATTCGATAACAAAGATACAACAGCATATAATCTTGTCGCAGAGGCATCCAATACTACTATTACACCTGGCCAAAATTTCGCATGGGTTTCAGCTAATCCTGACGTAATTGCACTTTCTGATGATACAGGTGTTGCAACAACTGTAACTGCTAAAGGTAATTCCAGTTCAGGAATTAATGTATATGCATTCCATACAGATACAGAAGCATGGATTAAATATGCAAATAGCAAGAAAGACGCTGCTGCTCTTGCAACTCTTCTTTCATCTACCACCGACGGAACAGATAGAGAAACTGTTAGTTTCACATCAACTGGTTACACCGATAAGATTGCACTTTCAAAAGAAAGTGTTGATGTCGTTGTTGACAAATCTGAGGAAGTAACTGCTTCAACAAATAATACAAGTCTTTCAGCTGGTGCTACAGCAAGTGAGACAAAGGTAGTTTATTCAGCAACTTCTGCAGATAAAACAATCGCTACAGCAGAGGTCGATACTGCAACAGGTAAGATTACCATCAAAGGCGTAAAAGCTGGTTCTACTACTATTGATGTGAAGGGCGAGTACAAAGTAAGGAATTCAACTACTAATAAACTTGAATCCGCTGAAGTTACTGGAACAATTAACGTAAAAGTTATTGATCCTAACGCAGCCGACAAAGCTAAAGCAGACGCTATCGACGCAGCTGATAAGGCAGCTGACGCAGCTGTAGCTGATCCTACAGCAGATAAGATTAAGGCAGCTAATGATGCGGTTGTTGCAGCAAAGGCTCTTGGTGCAACTGATGACGAACTTAAGTCTGTAACAGAAAAGGTTGCTAAGGCTGAGGCAGCTAAGGAAGCAGCTGAAAAGAAGGCAGCCGATGAAGCAGCTAAGAAGGCAGCTGACGAGAAGGCAGCCGCTGAAGAAGCAGCTAAGAAGTCCGACGGTTCTACTGCTGGCACACCCGCTCCTATTAACTCTAACCTTAAGGATGCTAACGGCACAGAGACTGGCTTCGTAGTAACTAATGCTACTGCTGGTGCTGCAGAAGTTAAGCTTACAGCAGCTGCTGTTACAAAGGGCGCTTCAAGCTACACAATCCCTGCAACTGTTAAGGATGCTTCCGGTAACGATTACAAGGTAACTTCTATCGATGCTAACGCATTCGCTGGATCAGACGTTAAGACAGTTACTATCGGCGCTAACGTTAAGTCTATCGATCCTGCAGCATTTGCAAGCAGCAGTGTTAAGAAGATCAACATCAAGGGTGCTAAGCTCACTCAGAAGATGGCTAACTCTCTTAACAAGGCTAAGAAGGGAACAAAGGTTAAGGTTACAGGCAAGAATAAGAAAGCCAACATCAAGAAGATCAAGAAGACAAAGGCTTACAAGAAGGACAGAATTAAGCTCGCTAAGTAATTTTAACTGTTTGGAAGGTTAACAAAAAGTAATAAGCAAAATTTAGGTATTTAATTTGTCATTTCAAAATTTTAGTTCGGAATGCCTAATTTAAAGAAGGCGGGACTCGCATAAACGGGTCTCGCCTTTCTTTGTGGGTGTTATTATTCTTGAAAAAAATCCGAAATCAGTTGATTCGAAAGCAATGCCTTAATATTATTATCAACATATGAATAATCTACATTGCTTTTATATACAAGAGTATCAAATTTCGAAGCTTCTTTAGCTCTTTTTAAAATGGCATCAACAGGGAATTATCTCAACCATATTAGGCAAAACACGTATTTTCTCTCTTACAGTACCTTTTAATGCATTTTTGCCAACACCTCTTTTGACGAAATCAAAGTCGTTTTCAGAAAGTGTCCTATTTAAACATTTCTTAAAAAATGTATCAGGTGGCATAGAAGTATTAACACCTACAAGATGCAAATAATTACCATCTAATGCTTTTGTTATATAATATCCAGAATCACTAAAAGCCTTTGATATGATGCAATATTCATAATTGATAAAATTATCATTAAATTTGGGAGCATTTTCTATTGCGCAGTTTTTTACTCGTTCTTTAAATGAAATTTGTACTTCCATAATATTTCTCCACAATAAAAGGGACGAGTAAAATAAATTATTCGTCCCTTAACATTCAAAGGAGCGGATTATGGTCGCCGCCCCGACCTCTCGGATAGGTTTATAGTCTCTAGCCCGACTTCTTGAACAGGTTTATAGTCTCTGGTCCGATATTCAAGAAAATATATAATTATCTGAATGTTTTGACAAGCATGCCCCTCTTTTTTGGATTATTTCTGAGCTACATCCTTCATGGAGAAGCTGATTCTGCCCATTCTGTCCTTACCAAGGCAAACAACCTTAACTTCATCGCCAAGTGTAAGTACATCTTCAACATGATCGATACGCTCGTTAGCGATCTTGCTGATGTGAACCATACCCTCTTTTCCGGGAGCGAATTCAACAAATGCGCCAAATTCCTTGATGCTGACAACAGTTCCTGTAAAGATCTGGCCCTTTTCAAACTCTGTTGTGATGATGTTGATCATATCGATCGCCTTCTGCATCATATCCTTATCTTCACCGCAGATGCTTACTTTTCCGTCATCGGTAATGTCAATCTTAACATTTGTGCGGGCTATGATCTCATTGATTGTCTTACCTCTCTGCCCTACTACATCACCAATCTTCTCAGGATCGATCTCAATAGAGATAATCTTAGGTGCGTACTGGCTTACTTCCTTACGAGGCTCGGCAATTGCCTTGCTCATGCACTCATCCATAATGAAGAGACGAGCTGCGCGGCACTGTGAAATAGCCTGCTCTACGATGGGCTTTGTAAGACCATGGATCTTGATATCCATCTGGATAGCTGTGATACCTTCCTTAGTACCTGTTACCTTAAAGTCCATATCTCCGAAGAAGTCCTCAAGACCCTGGATATCTGTAAGTACTACGAAATCGTCATCTGTATCGCCTGTTACAAGACCGCAGCTGATACCTGCAACCATCTTCTTAATAGGAACACCTGCTGCCATAAGTGACATACATGATGCGCAGGTAGATGCCATTGAAGTTGAACCGTTACTCTCAAAAGTCTCTGATACGCAGCGAATAGCGTAAGGGAACTCTTCCTCTGAAGGAAGTACAGGGAGAAGTGCTCTCTCTGCAAGTGCGCCGTGACCGATCTCACGACGTCCGGGACCTCTTGAAACCTTGGTCTCACCTACTGAATATGCAGGGAAGTTATACTGGTGAATATATCTCTTACCTGTTACGTAAGGATCAAGTCCCTCAACCTTCTGCATCTCTGAAAGAGGAGCAAGGGTTGTAACATCACAGATCTGAGTCTGTCCACGAGTGAACATAGCACTTCCGTGAACACGGGGAATAAGATCGATCTCAGCTGAAAGAGGACGGATCTGATCAAGTGCTCTTCCATCAGGACGCTTGTGGTCCTTAAGGATCATCTTACGTACTGTCTTCTTCTCATACTGATAAATAGCTTCACCGAGAATGGAAAGCCATTCTTCGTTATCTGCAAATTTCTCTTCGAGACGTGCAGTGATGTCAGCAATATTAGCTTCTCTCTTCTGTTTCTCATCTGTAAATACAGCATTCTCCATCTCTTCCTGAGGAACAACTTCCTTGATGGCATCAAAGAGTTCCTGAGGAACTGCACAGCTGTCATAAGAATGCTTCGGCTTACCAACCTCTGCAACAATGCCCTTGATGAACTCAATGAGCTTAAGGTTCACATCATGAGCAAGGTAGATAGCTTCCTTCATCTTATCTTCAGGAACCTCGTTACAGCCTGCCTCGATCATGATTACCTTCTGACCTACAGATGCAACTGTAAGACGCATATCGCCATTATCCCACTGTTCCTGTGAAGGGTTGATAACGAACTCGCCATCGATAAGACCAACCTGTGTCATAGCACAAGGGCCGTCGAAAGGAATATCTGAAACAGATACGGATACGGAAGCACCGAGCATAGCAACAAGCTCAGGGCGGCACTGTGTATCTACAGACATTACCATAGTTTCGATTGTAACGTCATTACGATAATCCTTAGGGAACAGAGGACGCATAGGTCTGTCTATAACACGGCTTGTGAGAATAGCATTCTCAGAAGGCTTACCCTCTCTCTTATTAAATCCACCGGGGAACTTACCGATAGAATAGAATTTCTCGCTGTACTCTACGCTGAGCGGGAAGAAATCAATTCCGTCCCTGGGCTTATCGGAAGCTGTTGCTGTACAAAGAACGGTAGTATCACCATACTTCATAAAGGCACATCCGTTAGCCTGTTTACCTACTTTGCCGATCTCAACTGTAAGTGTACGTCCGGCAAGTTCTGTTGAAAATGTTTTCATATTTCGTCTCCTTCTCGCGCCATCCGCGGGCGCATTTTCCTATTTGGCTTTGGCCAAAACAAAGAAATTTCGTAAAATAAAACAAGGCGGAATAAGCCGACTATTTCTAATCGGCATCCCCGCCCTATTCTCCCATTGGAAATTACTTTCTGAGTCCAAGATCAGCAATAAGCTTACGATACTTCTCAAGGTCCTTTTTCTTAAGGTATGCAAGAAGAGCACGTCTTCTACCTACCATCTTAAGAAGACCTCTTCTGGAGTGGTGATCCTTCGGATGTGTGTTGAGGTGCTCGTTGAGCTCCTTGATACGAGTTGTAAGGATAGCTACCTGAACCTCCGGTGAACCTGTATCGCCGGCGCTTCTAGCGTACTGATTGATGACTTCTGTTTTCTTTTCCTTTGTTATCATGTTTCGTCTCCTTTTATTTTCAATTTGCCGTATACCAGGAAGTGGCTGGAGTACCATCATCCGAGTATCGGTAATAACGTAACCGTTTCTCATGTGAGAAACCACTTGATTTTAACACACACGCCGCCACTTGTAAAGGAGCGGATAAATTTTAATCATCGTTCATAATCAAAGAAGTTTCTCCCGGCCTCAAGGTCAAGCTCAAGCTGTTTCTTTAGCCTGTCAACGTCTGAAAATTTCTGCTCTTTTCTATGGAAGGTCAAAAGAGCGATCTCCAGATATTTTCCGTATATATCTTCATTGAAATCATATATATAGGTTTCAACGCTTATCTGTCCGCTATTTGATACTGTGGGTCTGCAGCCTATGTTTGTCATACCCTGATGGCTTTTTCCGTCGATCCTGACCTCTGAGAAATATACACCGAAGGGTGGTAAGCATTTCTCATCGGGAGGAAGGAGATTTACCGTAGGAAATCCTATGGTCCTGCCAAGTCTCTTCCCATGTTCGACGATACCGCCTATATAGTAAGTTTCACCAAGAAGCTCTGATGCACGTTCCATCTCTGCCTGTGTTATCTCTTCTTTTATAAAGCTGGAGCTTACATTTCTTCCGAACATCTGAAGCTTTTTTATCGCATGGGTTCTGTATCCGAGTTCCGGTGCAAGTTTATTTAAGAGTTCGAAATTCCCCTTGCCCTTATAACCGTAGGAAAGGTCATCTCCTGCTGCTATGTATGCCGCATTCATCTGATCATGCAGTATTTTTCTTACAAAATCTTCAGGCATGGTATGTGCGGTTTCCGCATTCATTGGGAATTCAACGAGAATATCTATACCGAGCTTTTCAAATTTGCGACGTTTTTCATCTCTTGTAAGAAGCTGGGTGAGCATCTTCTCATGTCTGTCAGTATTGTTTTTGCCCTTATTGTTATTATCAGGATTATGACTGACTTTATTATTTCCACTAGCCATTTGAGCAAAGAACACCGCAGGCGGCGGGTCGAAGGTAAAGATTGTTGCCTTCATCCCCTGTTCCTTTTTATCAAGGATATGCTTTAGGAGCTTTTGATGCCCCATATGCACGCCATCAAATTTGCCTATGGCAACTGCGGTCTTATCCTCTATATGAAATTGTTTTTCTCCGGATATTATCCGCATTTTAGCTCCTTTACCACATCAAACATAAAAGAATTTCTCGACTCTGAACTGGCCTGTTCTTTCGTCGCATTTGTATATTCCGAAGAAGGTACCGTCCTCGGAATATACTCTGACTCTTGTTCCGTCAGCGTATAGTTTTTCAGGCTCCACAAAGTCCTGCTCATCCTCCGGTGCTTCACTTAACAGATTTTCTATTTTAAAGCTGTTTCCGTTTTCAAGCATTCTTCTGAAGTCGTCCTTTACTATGCAATAGTCAAGGTCCTTAAAGAGGCTCTCTGTAGGCGCAACTATATCATCTACCCTGCCTTCATCACGAAGCTGCTCTATCTGATCAAGGGTATGGGCGGTTTCAAGGTGGAAGCTCCCTACAGCCGTTCTGGTAAGATGCTCCATCGCTGCACCGCAGCCAAGCGCCTCTCCTATATCATGGCAGAGGGTTCTTATATAAGTGCCCTTGGAGCACTTTACTTCCATGGTAAAGATATGCTCGTCCTGTAAGTGTGATTCGTCAAGAACCGTAATGGCTTCAATCCTTATACGTCTTGGCTTACGCTCAACTTCCTTACCCTGTCTTGCAAGTTCGTAGAGTTTTTTTCCGCCGACTTTGATAGCGGAATACATGGGCGGGATCTGGTCATATTCACCTACAAATCGCTTTATTGTTTCGTGAAGCTTTTGGGAAGTCACATTTACTTCTTTTTCCGAGAGAATATGGCCGGACATATCCTGAGTGTCTGTTGTCACTCCAAGTCTGCATACTGCTATGTATTCCTTGTCGTGATCCGTAAGCATTTCACACAGTTTTGTCCCGTTGCCAACACAAACAACAAGGACTCCGACCGCATCCGGATCCAGAGTCCCTGTATGTCCGATCTTTTTCATTTTTAAAATGCCACGGAGGCGAGCTACAACATCGCTGGATGTATAGCCTGCCTCCTTGTAAACATTAATCAGTCCGTTATAACTCAAGAAACTACTCCCTTTAAATATCTTTCAACATATTCGGAAAGACTGTTAATTATGTCATGCTGTGTTCCGTTCATGGTGCAGCCTGCTGCTCTTGCGTGGCCACCGCCGCCAAAGAGTTCTGCTATTTTTGCAACATTGACTTTTCCCTTTGATCTGAGGCTGACTTTGTATTCAAGGCTTCCTATCTCGTACATAAAAATAGCACACTCGGTCCCTGTTGTTAACAGAAGCTGGCTTACTATTCCGTCAAGGTCGCTGGATTCAACAGCGTAGAAATCCATGGTCTGTCTTGATACTACGCTTACTATGCATTCACCGTCCATGATAAGCATGCTTTCAAGCAGTGCTCTTCCGAGTATCTGGTTCTGGATATAGTTTTTCTCATAGAAAACATGGTCTATGAGTTCTCCGAAGTCAAAGCCGTAGCTTATAAGGTCGGCTGCAGCTCTCATTGTATCGGGAGATGTGTTTGAATATTTGAATACACCTGTGTCTGTAACAATGCCCATGTATAGCATCTTTGCGATTTCTGCATCAATCTTATCCGGTATAAGGCAGTTGTATACAAGTTCTGAAGCAGAGCTGGCTAAGGGTACTATATAGTTCTCATCGCCTGTGCCCTGGTTGCTTACATGGTGGTCAATGTTTACTGTTTTCTTGGCTGCATCGAAAAGTTTTTCAGCTTCGCCAAGTCTTTCCTTTCCGCAGTCAAGCGCAAAGAATATGTCGTAGCTGTCCACATCTGTTTTAAATGTTGTATTTACTTCGTCTACAGCCTCAATTATCTTGTAGCTCTCAGGTATTTTCTCAAGAAAGACATCTACCTTAAGATCGGGATAATTTTTTTTCAAATAGAGGTATAATGCTACGGTAGAACCAATGCAGTCTCCGTCAGGACGTATGTGTCCGCCGATTCCGACCGTATTTACACCGTTTACAAGTTCATCTATTCTCATCTACAATCCTCATCTAAAGTCGTAAATTTTAAATCTTACTCATACCGGTCTGTTGCCAGTACCGTTAACCAATCATGCTCCGCATTCTTGGACGGTACTTGGCTCATGTATAAATGTAAGTTTCTATCTGAATGTAAGTTTTTATAATATATTTTATTCTTCTGAAGGTTCCTCTGTGGGTTCTTCTTCGATTTCGCCTCTTGCTGCCTTTGCTGCGGCATCCTTAGCTGCGACTTCATCAATCTTTTTGGACATGTTGATAGCGTACTCAATGGAGTCGTCCATGATGAATCTGAGCTCAGGTGTGTTACGCATATTAAGTTCTTTGGCAACAGTGCTTCTGATATACCCTGCAGCCGATTTAAGGCCTTCTTCGGTGCGCATTCTGTCTTCGTCATCGCCCATTACAGATACCCACACCTTACAGGTTTTAAGATCGGGAGCGACCTCGACATCCATAACGGATGTCATGGGGCTGATTCTGGGGTCCTTACTATATCTGATTGCTTCAGATATAACCTTCATTACTTCGCCGTTTATGCGGATATTTTTTATACTGTTTTTTCTCATATTGTGCTCCTAAATCCCCTCATCCACTCATACCCTCATCCGTCAGCTTCGCTGACACCTGTCTTCGCTCCGCTTCGGTCCGCGCTGAGCAATCGTCCCCTGGACGATTAGCGCCCCCTAAAAGGGGGGAAGGCTATGGGTGATGATATTTCATCGGATGATGGTATTTATTTCTTGTTGTCGATTTTTTCGCGGGGAACTTCGACCATGATGTATGCTTCAACAACATCGCCGACGTTGATCTGGTCAAAGCCTTCAAATACAAGACCACACTCGTAGCCGTCCTTAACTTCCTTAACGTCGTCCTTGAAGCGCTTAAGTGAAGCAAGGTCGCCTTCGAATATCTGCTCGCCGTCTCTGCTGATACGTACTTTGCAGTCCTTCTGGATCATGCCGTCGGTGACAATAGCACCGGCAATGTTACCAACCTTGGATGCCTTGAAGAGCTGGCGGATTTCGGCATGGCCGATAACCTTCTCCTCGTATACAGGAGCAAGCATTCCCTTCATGGCATATTCTACGTCTTCAATAGCCTGGTAAATAACCTTATACAGCTTGATCTCTACGCCTTCGTGCTCAGCTGTGCTCTTGGCAACAGCGTCGGGACGAACATCAAATCCGATGATGATCGCATTTGAAGCAGCTGCAAGTGATACGTCAGACTCGGTGATGGCACCAACGCCGCCGTGAATAACCTTAACAACAACTTCGTCATTTGAAAGCTTAAGAAGGCTTGCTTTAAGTGCTTCTACGCTACCCTGTACGTCAGCCTTGATGATAAGGTCAAGCTCTTTAAGCTTACCTTCCTCAATCTTGGAGTAGAGTTCATCAAGTGACATCTTAGCCTTTGTCTCTTCGATAAGGTCTTTCTTCTGCTGCTGGAGGTATGTGTTTGCATACTGCTTAGCTTCCTTATCGCTCTGGTGGCCAAGAAATACTTCACCTGCTCCGGGTACATCTGAAAGTCCGAGTATCTCAACAGGCTGTGAAGGCTTAGCTTCCTTAAGTCTCTTGCCCTTGTCATCGATCATGGCACGAACTTTACCTGAGCATGCACCTGCGGAAATGAAATCACCTACATGAAGTGTACCCTTCTGAACAAGTACGTTAGCTACAGGACCGCGGCCCTTATCAAGCTTAGCCTCAAGAACGAGACCTCTTGCTTCTCTGTTTGCATTAGCCTTAAGCTCAAGAATGTCAGCAGTGATAAGGATAGTATCAAGAAGTACATCCATACCCTCGCCTGTCTTAGCTGATACGGGAACGAACTCTGTTGATCCGCCCCAATCAGTAGCGATAAGGCCGTATTCTGTCATTTCCTGCTTAACTCTGTCAACGTTAGCACTTGGCTTATCAATCTTGTTGACAGCAACGATTATTTCAACACCTGCAGCCTTTGCATGGTTGATAGCTTCGATTGTCTGAGGCATTACACCGTCATCGGCAGCTACAACAAGAACTGCGATATCTGTTGAATTAGCACCACGCATACGCATAGCTGTGAAGGCTTCGTGTCCGGGTGTATCAAGGAAGGTGATCTTTCTGTCCTGAACCTTGATCTGGTAAGCACCGATACGCTGTGTAATACCACCGGCTTCCTTATCGGTTACGCTTGTATCACGGATAGCATCAAGAAGTGAAGTCTTACCATGGTCAACGTGACCCATTACGCAGACAACAGGGGGTCTTGATGTAAGGAGGCTCTCATCCTCCTCTTCCTCTTTAAGAAGCTCTTCAATAACATCTACCTGTACTTCTTTCTCACAGATGATGTCATAATCAATAGCAATGTTCTCAGCATCTTCATATGAAAGCTCCGAGTTAACAGTAACAATCTGACCTGCCATGAAAAGTTTCTTGATGATTGCTGAAGGCTGAAGCTTCATCTTATCAGCAAGTTCTTTGATGGTGAGCTTTTCAGGGATTGTGATAACCTTGATCTGCTCTTCAGGTTCTTCTACCTTTTTAACCTCAGGTTTAATGAAGCGACCAACCCTCTTGCTTCTGGGCATCATCTCTTCATTTTCTTCATAAATATGGTCCTTCTTGGATCTCTTGTCCTTATCCAGGCCCTGGCGTCTCTTGCCTTCGCTCTTTCCTTCATTTATGGGAGCAGCATCAAATCCGCCTCTGTCCTTACCCTTGGAGAAGTCTTTTCCTTTTCCTGAAGGACGGTCCATGCCGGGTCTGCCCTGAGCGCCCATTCCGGGTCTTGCATTGCCTGCGCCCTGACGAACATTACCCTGGCCTTGTCTTTGTCTGTCATTCTGAGAGCCTTTTCTAAGCTGTCCGCCCTGCTCTCTTCCATCGTTTCTACGGTTGTCGCCGCGGTTTGCATTACGGTTGTCACCACGATTGTCGCCACGGTTTTCACCACGATTTTCATTACGATTATCGCTGCGATTTTCAGCACGGTTGTCGCTGCGATTATCATTCGTACGATTCTGGTTCTCAGCGGGCTTGTTTTCCTTAACCGGAGCTTCAGGCTTAGTTTCAGTTACAGGCGCACTTACGCTTACAGGTTCCTCAACCTTCTTAACAGGTTCAGCCTTAGGTGCCTGCTCAGCCTTCTGTTTCTGTGTGGGCTCCTGGTACTTGGGTATCTCTGTATTATAAGCTTCAAGCTGTGAAGGCGCTGTCAGAGGCTTGATCGGATGATACACGTTCTGTGAACGGGCAAACGTACTCTGCTTCTGGCCGCCACGATTGTCGCGGTTCTGATTCTGGGTTTTATTCTGTCCGCCGCGGTTGTTATTATTGTTGTTATTATTTCCGCTCTGGAAATTACCGCTCTTAGAGTTGTTGGGATTAGTTACAAAGATAATGTTCTTTTTCTTTTTAACTGCTCCTTCACCCTCAGGTTTTTTCTTCACAAGCTTCTTTTCACCTTTTTTATCATCATTTGTTATCACGGGCTTCGTCTTATCCTCCTTAGAAGTAACCTCCGGCTTCTTCTCGTTTTTCGCATCTGCTTTTCCGCTTCCGAAGTGTTTTCTTACCTTCTCCGCATCATCGTCTTCGATTGAACTTGTTGATCTCTTTGCAGCTTCAACACCCTGATTCTGCAGGAATGCCATAAGCTCCTTATTATCAACACCAAGTTCCGAAGCGAGTTCGGATATTTTAATTTTCGACATTCGCATTTCCTCCGTACTGTTCATCTACACGTAAGTTCTTCTGAAAGCTTTTTGCAAATCCGTCGTCCGTGATCGCAATACTCGTTCGAACTTCCTTGCCGATCGCATGTCCTAAATTTTCTTTTTCCCCAAACATGTAAAACGGCACACTATAATAATCACATTTATCCCGGAATTTTTTGCCTGTATTATCAGAGGCATCTTTACTGACAATAACCATACAGGCTTTTCCGCTTTTTATGGCATTTTCCACTGCAAACTCACCGCTCACCAGTTTCCCTGCCTTTTGACATAAGCCGAGCAGAGAGTAAATCTTATTATCATCCATTTACCTCAAGCTCCTTTTTCAATTGCTCCAGAGTTTCCTCGGGAATGCTTACTTTCAGTGACCTTTCCAGGCCCTTTCTTTTTATTGCCTTTTCCAGGCATTTGATATCCCTGCATACGTATGCGCCTCTTCCGTTTGCTCTTCCGGAGGGATCTAAGTGGATTTCTCCGGAAGTGTCGCGGATCACGCGGATGAGCAGGGATTTTTCCTTGCTTTCTCCGCAGCCGACACATTTTCGCATAGGTTTCTTTTTCTCCATAAAACCCTTAACCCTCATCCGTCAGCTTCGCTGACACCTTCCCCCTGGAAGGGGGAAGGCTTTTTATTTATGTTGGCACCTTCTCTCAAGGGGGAAGGCTTTTTTGTTGTTCGCTGACACCTGTCTTCGCTCCGCTTCGGTCCGCGCTGAGCAATCGTCCCCTGGACGATTAGCGCCCCCTAAAAGGGGGAAGGCTTTACTATTCTTTAAACCCTCATCCGTCAGCTTCGCTGACACCTTCCCCCTAAGAGGGGGAAGGCTTTATTATTTTCTTCGTGCCATCTTCCCCCTGAAAAGGGGAAGGCTTTATTATTCTTTAAACCCTCATCCGTCAGCTTCGCTGACACCTTCCCCCTAAGAGGGGAAGGCTTTATTATTTTCTTCGTGCCATCTTCCCCCTGAAAAGGGGAAGGCTTTATTCTTCAAACCCTCATCCGGCACTTCGTGCCACCTTCCCCCTAAGAGGGGGAAGGCTTTATTATTTTCTTCGTGCCATCTTCCCCCTGGAAAGGGGAAGGCTTTATTATTCAACATTTTCTTCCGATTCTTACTCTTCTGTATCTTCAGCAGTATCCTCTGCATCTTCTGCAGTGTCTTCTGTATCCTCAGCGTCATCTGCTTCTGCTTCGTAGTCTTCTTCAGCGTATTCGCTGTCCTCGGATTCGTACTCTTCCTCTTCTACGTACTCTTCCTCGCTGTCGTATTCTTCCTCATCATCCATGTAGTCTTCGATACGGAATCCGGGAGCGTCCTTAGCCTGAGTCTCGCTCTTGATGTCGATCTTGTAGCCTGTGAGGCGTGCAGCAAGTCTTGCGTTCTGTCCTTCCTTACCGATTGCAAGTGAAAGCTGGTAATCGGGAACTACGACCTTAGCACTCTTCTCATCGGGATCGGCAAATACTGCAACTATCTTTGCAGGTGAAAGAGCATTCTGAATAAGGTTTCCGGGGTTCTCATCCCAGTTAACGATATCGATCTTCTCACCGTTTAATTCATCAACGATAAGGTTAACTCTGCTTCCGTTAACACCTACGCATGCGCCTACAGCGTCTACGTTCGGGTTGTTGGAGTAAACTGCAATCTTTGTACGGTTGCCGGCTTCACGGGCAATGCTCTTTATCTCAACTGTACCGTCCTGGATCTCGGCAACTTCCTGTTCAAAGAGTCTCTTAACAAGATCGGGATGTGTACGTGAAACAAGGATTCTGGGTCCCTTGTTTCCGTTTCTGACTTCAAGGATATAAACCTTGATTCGCTCTGTAGGACGGTAATGCTCTGTCTTAACCTGTTCATTCTCGTTGAGCATTGCATCAGCTTTTCCGAGGTTGATGCTGATGTTCTTACCGATGAATCTCTGGATCACACCGGTTACTATATCGTGCTCATGATCATAATATTCGCTATAGATCGCATCCTTTTCTTCCTCACGGATTTTCTGAAGGATAACGTTCTTGGCATTCTGTGTGGCAATACGGCCGAATTCCTTGGAATTAAGTGAAACGGCAACGATATCACCTATCTGAGCTTTGGGGTCGATCTTGTGAGCATCATCAAGACAGATTTCCAAAAGAGGATCCATAACATCGTCCTCTAATTCAACTACTTCTTTATCTGCAAAGCATCTGAAGTCGCAGGTATCTCTGTCAACTTCAACGCGGATATTCTCAGCTCTGCCAAAATTGTTCTTGCAGGCAGTAATAAGAGAATTCTCGATTGCATCAAACAGTGAATCTCTGCTGATGTTTTTCTCCTTCTCAAGTAAATCGAGTGCGTCCATCAATTCTTTACTCATGGTTTTTTTCTCCTTGGTATATGAAAGTTTTATCAATTTCCGAGTCTTGCTCTGATTAGTTATGTTAAATATTTAAAAATCCAATGTAAGCTTCACACTTGAAACTTCTTTTCTGATGAAGGATCTGTCACCGTTTGCTGTTTCTATAGTGATAGTCTCTGCATCGTAGGCCTTGAGCTTGCCGGTAAATTCCTTTGTTCCGTCAATAGCTTTGTAAAGCTTAACATCAACGTCTGCTCCAAGACTGTTTTCGAAGTGTCTGTCCTTTTTAAGTTGTCGTCCAAGTCCCGGACTGCTGACTTCCAAAGTGTAGGCTTCCTCGATGAAATCATGCTCATCAAGTGCATCAGAAAGTGCATGACTTACATCAACACATTTGTTGATATCAACGCCTCCGTCTCTGTCAATGTATGCTCTCAGATACCATTCGCCGGCTTCCTTGACAAATTCCACATCGTATATGCGAACTTCGTTCTGCTCGGCAATAGGCTTTAAAAGCGCTTCTGTTTTGTTTTCAATTTCTTCTCTTCTGGACATAATTTTTTCCATAAATAAAGTGGACTCGCAAAAGTCCACTTTCAGTTAGCATTATTAAGTTACAAAAGTAATATAGCACCACTACAAAATTTCGTCAAGCGCCCGTTATTTTATTCTTATAAACTATTTCTTAACTTTTTATTAGAACAAGGGCTTGATGGTTCTCTCCACTGCCTTTAGCATGATATAAGTAATAAATGTATCAACGGGCAGCATTATCGCATTCGAGAGTATTCTTCCAGGTAAAAGTGCAATAATTGCCTGATCATAGAGGATTTTCAGCCATAGGGAGTTAAGTCCGATATTCACGAATATCTTTACAATAAGCTGTGCAATGAAGACTCTTGCTACGGATATGTCCTTTTTATAGAAGGCAAAGCCGTAAATTATTCCGCCAAGTGCGGCACTTATTGTAAAACCGGGAAAGAAATCGCCGGATGGCTGCAAAAACCATTTAATGATATCAAGCGCAGCCCCGAATATAGCTCCTACTGCCGGTCCGAAAAGGTAGTCAACTACCTGATTGGGGAGCCCTGAAAATCCGATTCTGATAAACTGGCCGATCCTGATCGTTGCAACAAAGCCGAGAATGATTGCAATGGCAGCCATCATTCCGCAAAAGACAACGTTTCGAAGTCTCTTAAACTCTTCAAGTGATTTAAGCCATCTGTTTACTCTGATCTTACCTGTTTCATTGATAGTTGCATTTTTTTCCATAATAAAACCTCCTTTGCATTCCACAGTATGCACAAGGAGGTGTAAGAATTCATAACACATTCAATATGCTACAGTGGGAACCGAATCCGATATCGCGGCTGTCCTTCGTCCTCCGGCAGTCCCTGTCCGGATGGCACTTAACGCATCGAATTCTACTCTGCTGAATCTAATTGTTACCAATTCATTATATCAATTAATGTGTCTGCGTCAATAAATATATTATTATTTTTTGTTAAAAATTCCCCTCCGCAATGGCAGAGGGGAATCCATATGTGAAGATATCAGATTATCTTGTCAAAAGTAGCTGCAAGTGCAGGATAGATATTCTTAAACTGCTGGTATCTAGCCTCATATTTTTCAACAAGTGAAGGATCCGGCTTCTCTGTCTTGTCAACCTTAACAATTGCCAAAGCTGCCTCTTCTACGCTCTTGTATGCGCCGCATGCTACCATAGCGAGCATAGCACCGCCCATTCCGGGGCCTTCCTCACATGCAGGAACGTCAACTTCTATATTAAGAATGTTTGCGATCATTTTTCTCCAAAGAGGACTCTTTGCTCCACCGCCGCAGATCATTGTCTTTTCAGGTGCAACGCCTATGCTCTTTGCAACTTCGTACATATCTCTTGTAGCAAATGCAACGCCTTCAAGAACAGCCTGTGTCATATCCTCTCTTGTTGTGTCCATTGTGATGCCGGTGAAAGTAGCGCGGGCATTCGGATTGTTCCAGGGAGATCTCTCACCCATAAGGTAAGGAAGGAAGAATACATGGTTCTCTCCAAGCTTCTCGATTCCTTTCTGCTCATCAGCGTAATCCTTTGTTTTAAGGATTTCGTCCATCCACCATTTGTTGCAGCTTGCTGCGCTGAGCATGCATCCCATGAGGTGGAAGTGTCCGTCAGCATGGTCGAAGGAATGAAGTGCATTGTTGCTGTCAACCGCAAAGCTGTCAGATGACATGAAAATAGTTCCGCTGGTACCAAGTGAAATGTTACATCTGTTGTTGCCTACAGTACCTGTTCCTACAGCTGCTGCTGCGTTATCACCTGCACCTGCAGCTACTACTACGCCGCTCTTAAGTCCAAGCTCTGCTGTAAGCTCGGGATTGAGCTCACCAACCTTTTCATAACTCTCAAAGAGTGAAGGAAGCATGTCTTCTGTAATTCCGCAGATATCGCACATTTCTTTTGACCATTTGCGGTTCTTAACGTCAAGGAGCAGCATTCCTGATGCATCAGAGTAATCTGTGCAGAAGGTGCCTGTAAATTTATATGCAAGATAATCCTTGGGAAGCATTATCTTCTTGATCTTCTTGAAGTTCTCGGGCTCATTTTCCTTAACCCAGAGAATCTTGGGTGCTGTAAAGCCGGCAAATGCGATATTTGCTGTATAGTTTGAAAGTGTTTCTTTTCCGATCTCATTATTAAGGTAATCAACCTGTTTCTGAGTTCTTCCATCGTTCCAGAGGATTGCTGGACGAATAACATCGTCGTTCTCATCAAGAATAACAAGTCCGTGCATCTGGCCGCCAAAGCTGATTCCGGCAACCTCTGATTTATCTGCATCCTTTAAGAGTTCCTTTAATCCGTCAACAGCCTCTCTGTACCAGTCCTCAGGCTTCTGCTCAGACCAGCCGGGCTGAGGGAAGTACAAAGGATATTCCCTTGATGTTGTTCCATGAATTTTCCCCGTTTCATCCATAAGCACAAGCTTAACTGATGATGTTCCTAAATCTACACCTATATAAAGCATGTAAAACCTCCCATATAATTCAGTATTTTAAGTTACTCTAGTGTTTTGTCTGACTCATTATTAGTCAGGCAGAACACTAATCTTCTGGCGGCTCTGTATTTAACCCTTATGCCGCACTTTTCATAGAATATTATAATTGTTTTTTCCCTTACGTGCATTACAGTTTTTGCTATATTTTCCCTAATTATTGCCCGGGTTCTGTAATTGATTATTCATATTAACCGTTTACTTATATTAATCGATTACTCATTTTAATCGTTCATTCATATTTTCCATGAGCACTTTTTCAAATTCTTCTGCCCGCATAGGTTTCCCCAGTAGATATCCCTGCATCTTGGTGATTCCGAGGTTCTTTAGTATCTCGTACTGTTTTACAGTTTCTATTCCAACAGCTGAAACTGCAATCCCCATGGTTCCGGCAAAATTCAAAATGGACCTTATAAGGATTTCGGTGCTATTGTCCTCTCCCACACCGGCTATAAGATTTCTTGATAGTTCTATAAAATTTATCCCGCAGTCCATAAGATATGAAAGGTTAATGTTTTTTCCGCCAAAATCATTAAGACTAAGCGCAAAGCCGTAATTGTGAAATGCTTCGAGGGTCTCTTTTGCGGAATATGTTGCGCCGACTATGACCTCATTGGAAATATCAAGGACTATTTTACCCATATCAAATTTGTAGTCATCACTTAAGTGTTCAAGGGTCTCTATAAATTCGGCATCAAGAAGCTGCACCGGTGACAGGTTGAGTGTAAATCCTATATTTGTGCCTAATTTCTTGTTCCATTCGGATACGGTAGCCATCGCTGTTTTGGCTGTCCAGATGCTAAGGCTGCTTATAAGGCCGGTTTCCTCTGCAATAGGCACAAACTCCTCGGGAGATATATGCTCCATATCTCCGTCAAGATGAAGAAACACCTCCGCTCCAATTATTTTTCCTGTAGAAATATCAAACTGCGGCTGGAAATGAAGCAGAAAATCCCTGTCAACCCTTGCTGTCTCCAACACTTTCTGTATGGTCTTTTTCTTTAATACCACATTGGTCAGCTTGGAGTCAAAGAACTTGTAACCATCCTTGTTGCCGCTTTTCTTAACTTCGTACATGGCAGCATCCGCATAGTTCATAAGCGCTTCATAGTCCTCGCTGTCATCGGGAAATATGGCTATTCCCAAGCTTGCAGACAGATTAAATATGTATGAGTCAAATATTATCGGTGTGTTAAAAAGATTTCTTAGCTCTTTTGCCGCATCTATAACTTCGTCCTGATTTTTTATGTCAAAAAGACTTATGAGAAATTCGTCTCCGCCAACTCTGAATGCTGAAAAGTTCTCAGGGAGGCTGTTAAGTCTTTTTCCGAACTCGATCAGAACCTTGTCTCCCATCTCATGTCCGTAGGTATCATTTACGGGTTTAAAATGATTGAGATCGGCAATAAAAATGGCATACTTTTTCTCTTTTTCCATTGCGGTCATCCATAGTTCTTTCATGCATTCTTCGGATGACCTTCTGTTTTTCAGCCCTGTCAGTGCATCTGTGGAGGCCATGATCTGAAGGTTATCATTTGCTTTTTCCAGATCCCTGGTCTTTTCCTTAATCCGCTCTTCAAGTATCGCATTCTGCTCGCTCTGCTGATGGATAAGCTCTTCATTAAGATAATTGGAATGCAAAATATAGTTCACGATCAGATAGGAAAGCAAAGTGATTATAATGTATACTCCCAGGGACTCCGGAAGAAATCTGGTCGCTATAAAAAGCAGATCCACCATAATTATTATTATGGTAATTGCAAAGCGCCTGCCTGTTGCTTTTTCGGAATAATCTCCCGATCTGAAGTCAAATTCGTACTTCTTCTTTTGCTGTATGGTTGTTCCGACTGTCATCAGTATCATAAAGAGCACATATAAGAGATTGACAAAATTATTCTCGGCATCAATTCCCAGCGACTGCAAAAAGTCATATTCTATGTCGAGAATGGCATATCCGAAAATGCCGAGGCTTACGAGCATTGTTCCCTTTCGCAAATTTTTGACACCAACAAATGACACAAGCTGCAGGCACATCATTATCGTATAAAAGCTTATAAAAAAGAATACAATCTCAATCTGCGGCGTAAAGTTCCCACTATAGCCCGTAGCAATCTGATGAAATCTGAATATAAGTACGAAGCCGATTATGGCAAAGCATAGTGTGTTTATCATCAGAAATGCCAGGTCATTTCGTCTGCCCAGAAGCTTATGTATCATATAAATACTGATGCTCAGGGCGAATAAAGCATTTGGAAACAGATAAATAAAATCCGTTATATCTGTAAGACTGCCGGGATTATCTACAACGAAATCATTGAAAAAGAACAGAATATC
Source organism: Butyrivibrio sp. AE3004 (assembly GCF_000703165.1). Classification (NCBI taxonomy): domain Bacteria; kingdom Bacillati; phylum Bacillota; class Clostridia; order Lachnospirales; family Lachnospiraceae; genus Butyrivibrio; species Butyrivibrio sp. AE3004. Next base: position 1,036,669 of record NZ_JNLQ01000002.1, on the reverse strand, counting down.
CCCTATAAACCATACAAGAATTCCTGCAGCCAAGGCGAGCACGGGCCATTTGAACTCGTATAGCTTCCTTACCTTTGAAATAATCAAAACTAATACAAGCCCGATTGTTACAGGTGACATCAGGTCCATAAGAAAGTCGCTTCCCCAAAATGTACCGAACAAATACAAGACAAAGGAAGCCGTTATTAGAATTTGAATTGGTTTTTCCAATTTCTTTAGCATAAAATGCACCACTGAAAATACAGAAAAATCGCTTATTTAAGCGGATTACCAACGTCATGAATATTATATCACAAATTTTTTTAAATTTTTTTCAAAAAAGTACTTGCAAAAAAATCTATCTTGTAATAATATAATCAAGTCGCCGGACGAAAGCGATAACAAATAAAAAATATGGCTCGTTGGTCAAGCGGCTAAGACGCTGCCCTCTCACGGCAGAATCAGCGGTTCGATTCCGCTACGAGCTACTGACTGTGTAAACAGCCCAACCCTATGACTCCAGATGCTATCAGCGTTTAGGAGTTTTTATTTTGTCTGGAAATCTTCTATTTTCCCCAGTTAAACCGAAGTTAAACCGAAGGGTTTCAAAAATGTTTATTTTCAGGGGGGATTGTCATAATAGATAAATCATATTTAAAGAAAAATATCCTCTCTTCTATCCGTTCATGCTTCTCAATTCGCAACATCATTTATTATGCTATTACTATTTTAACACAATAAAAATGGTAAAATAATGCTGTCTATACAGGTTGTGGGGCTATTGGACTGGAATAGCTGCCAGTCTTGCGGAGGGGCAGCTATTTTACTCACTTCATCTTAGATATTTTGTAAGTGAGTCCTATGATTGCTACGATCAGCAATCCAAGTTGGATCAAATCTGACCATGATACCATAAGCAGCTCCTTCCGATTTTTCAAAAAGTCGAAGGGCTGCACCACCAAAGATTATTATACAGATATCATCCTAATATAATTGACAGTCTTTGATACAAAATCTGAAAAAGAAACTGCATAGGGTGCGGTACATAAATCCATTTGATGTCAATTAGTAACTGATCATCCTTAGAAAAGTCTCTCCTAAAATCTTTCACTGGAAAACTGAATATATTCTGTATTATCCCTTAATAAAATCAAATATGCTTATCTGGTTTGATTCGGGGATGTCGCCCAGAAGTCCCATTTCTGCCATCTTATCTACCACGGCCTGAGGGCACTTGGTACGCTGCTTGAAGTCGTCCCTTGAAATAAAGGGGCCGTCCTTTGCAGCTTCAACTATCTGGTCGGCAGCTTTTTCGCCAAGTCCGTCAATGCTGACAAGGCTGGGCATGATCTTATCTCCGACTACCTGGAAGGATCTGGATGCAGCCTTGAAGATGTCTATGGGGACTACATCTATTCCACGTTCATACATTTCCTCGGCAAGGCGCATGGCTGCCAGCTCGTTCTGCTCGGCATTTGTCATTTCATCGCCTTTATTTCTGTATTCCGTCATCCACATATGAAGCGTTCCCTCTCCCTGGAACATATGCTCATAGTTAAGAGCCTTTGCCCTTATGGAAAACCATGCAGCGTAAAAAGCCTGAGGCACATAAACCTTAAAATAGGCAATACGCCATGCCATCATAACGTATGCGGCAGCATGAGCCTTAGGGAACATGTACTTGATCTTTTTGCAGGACCAGATATACCAGTCCGGTACGCCTGCCGCTATCATGGCTTCCTCCATCTCGGGTTTAAGTCCTTTTCCCTTACGAACAGATTCCATGGTCTTAAAGGAAAGAGATTTATCCATGCCCTTCTGGATGAGATAAATCATGATATCATCACGGCAGCAGATGCAGGTATCGATTGTTGCTTTTCCTTCCTGAATAAGTGTCTGCGCATTACCCAGCCATACGTCGGTTCCATGTGACAGACCTGAAATTCTGATAAGGTGCGACAGCGACGTTGGCTGCGCATCGATAACCATCTGCATGGCAAAGTCTGTTCCGAACTCCGGAAGTCCCAGGCATCCGAGCTTGGTTCCGCCAATCTGATCAGGTTCAACTCCCAATGATTTTGTGCTCATGAAAAGTTCCATTACGTTATGGTCATCAAGCGGAACCGTCTTGGGATCAAGTCCTGTACAGTCCTGAAGGAATCTTATCATGGTCGGATCATCATGCCCGAGAATATCAAGCTTTAGCAGGTTGTGGTCAATCGAGTGATAATCATAGTGAGTTGTAATGGTGGCTGTAGTCATATCATTTGCCGGGTGCTGAACAGGTGTAAATGAGTTTATGTCCTCTCCCACCGGAAGAACTATAATTCCTCCGGGATGCTGACCGGTACCTCTTCTTATGCCGATACATCCCTGTGTTATTCTGTCTATCTCACATCTTCTTTTCCCGACACCTAGTCCGTCATAATATTTTTTTACAAAACCGTATGCTGTCTTGTCTGCAAGTCCGGCGATTGTTCCTGCTCTGAAGGTCTGTCCGTATCCGAAAATAACCTCTGTATATTTGTGTGCCTTTGACTGATATTCTCCAGAGAAGTTAAGGTCGATATCAGGTTCCTTGTCTCCCTTGAATCCAAGGAAGGTCTCAAAAGGAATGTCAAAGCCGTCCTTATTCATCATATGTCCACACTTGGGGCATCTCTTATCCGGCATATCGCAGCCTGAATTACCGCCATATTTAAGGACATCCTCTGAATCAAAGTCACTGTATTTACATTTCGGGCAAACATAATGCGGTGATAGCGAGTTAACCTCTGTAATACCGGAAGCAAATGCAACGAAGGATGATCCTACGGATCCTCGGGATCCAACCAGATATCCATCCTCTACCGATTTCCACACAAGCTTCTGTGCAATGATGTACATAACCGCGAAACCGTTCTTTATAATTGAGTTCAATTCTCTTTCAAGCCTCTCCTCAACTATTTCAGGAAGCTGTTCACCGTATATCTCGTGTGCCTTGTCATAGCATATTCTGGTAAGAATTCCATCACTGTCTTCAATGACAGGCGGACATTTATCCGGTCTTACAGGTGATATACTGTCACACATTTTCAAAATATTTCTCGTATTCTCGATTACCACCTCACGGGCTTTTGAAGCTCCGAGATAGTCAAATTCCGCAAGCATTTCTGCAGTCGTTCTTACATATAAAGGTGCAGGCTCCTCGTCAGCCATACCTTTTCCTGCCATGATAACGGTTCTGTAAATCTCATCATCGGGATTTAAGAAATGCGCATCACATGTAGCAACAACAGGTTTGTTATACTGTTCTCCCAGTTTAACAATCTTTTTGTTTATCTCTCTGATATCGTCATCGGAATTGATATCCTCATATCTCTCAGACTCAACCATAAAGTGGTTATTGGCAATGGGCTGGATCTCAAGATAGTCATAAAAATTAACTATCTTGGCAATCTCGTCTTCCGCTCTGCCCTCAACAACTGCTCCGTATAATTCTCCCGCACAGCACGCAGAGCCAATTATCAGGCCTTCTCTGTACTTGATAAGCTCGCTCTTTGGTATTCTGGGGAATCTGCTAAAATACTCTACGTGAGACTTGCTGATAAGAGTATAGAGATTCACACGACCTACTGTGTTTTTGGCAAGCAGTATAATATGGTGAGTTCTAAGGTGCTTTACAATCTCAGGATTTGATGCACCAAGGGCATTTACCTTGGTAAGATCATCAGCGCCTTCCTCCTCCATCATGGGTATAAACTTCTGAAAAATCTTGGCAGTACATTCAGCATCATCAACAGCTCTATGATGATGTTCATTAACAACTCCGAGTGTCTTACAGAGAGCATCAAGATTATGCTTCGCCTGTCTTGGGAAAAATGCTCTGGATAATCCCATGGTATCAACAGTTGTGTAGTCAACATCTATGCCAAGCTGCTTGCAGTTTTCATTGATAAAGCTTATATCAAATCCGACATTGTGCCCAACAAGAATCGCGCCCTCACAGAACTCTACAAATTTGGGAACGATTTCATCTCTGGTAGGGCATCCGATTACCATGTCATCGGTAATGCTCGTAAGCTTTGTAATCCTGAAAGGAATGGGTTCCTTTGGATCTATAAATTCCGAAAAGCGGTCAAGGATAACTCCATCCTTCATCTTAACCGCACCAATTTCAATAATCTTATTATTTACAGGAGAAAAACCTGTAGTCTCTATATCGAAAACAACAAATGTAGAGCCGCTTACCTTTTGGCCTTTATTGTTTATTACTATCTCTTTAAGGTCATCAACAAGATATCCCTCAACGCCCTGAATTACCTTAAAGAAATCCTGTCTGTCGGGATTTTTATCACCGGCTTCCTTACGCCTTGATTTTTCATCCTTCCACAAGTCCTCCCAGGCATGGTTGGCATCTGTAAGAGCCTGTACCACTCCGTGATCTGTTATGGCGATACCGGGCATTCCCCACTTGTACGCCTGTTTGACGATATCCTTTACTTCAGATACTCCATCCATATCAGACATCTTGGTATGGCAATGAAGCTCTACTCTCTTTACTTCCTCTTCATCTACACGTTTTGTTGTAAAATCAGGTATCTTACGGATTCCGGCAACGCTTTGTATCGTAACCTCATGGTCAAATTTATCAACCATTGCTATGCCGCGTACCTTAAGAAAAGCACCTTTTTTGATGTCCTGTTCAAGCTCCGGTACATTTTCCTGTTTTGAAAAAACCTTGACAGTTATTGTGTCCGTAAAATCGGTCATGGAAAAAATGAGAATTGCCTTCTCATTTCTGATGTCACGTCTTTCATAACTGATAACCTGACCTCTGACGGTAACTTCACCCATCTCACCGACAATTTCTTCCATGTTGATGGTTTCCTCGTCGAAGTCTCTTCCGTAGATGACGTTGGGATCATCGGACTTTTTGAAGCCGCCTGCTCCGCCTTTTTTGAAAAACTTACCACCCTGGCCAAATTTGCTTCCGCCTCCGAATTTGCTTCCGGAAGGTGCGCCTGCCTGCTTTGCTGCAGGTTTTTCTTCAGCGCTCTTATTCTCTTTTCCGCTTGCAGCGCTTTGTTTGGCAGCTTTTGCCGCTTCCTTCTCCTGATGCTTCTGCTCAGATTTTTCTTCAGCAGCTTCGAGTCTCTGCGCCAGCTTGGAGGTTTCCTTGGAGTAATCAATCTCCTTTTTCCTTGAGGCTGCCTCTTTATATGTGATGCCGAGCTTTACAGCAAAACCGCAGCGTTCGTTTAGTATCTTTTCGATTATACGGCTTATATCCTGTGATTTTTTTTCAGCAATAACAGACTCCTCAAGGATCAGCTCCACTCTGTCTGATTCTGGGAATGAGAAGTCTGCGGATTTTAAAATAGTATATTCAATTGGATCGTAGTTTTTGAATTCCAAAAGAATGCTGTCCTTATACATCTCAAGAAGATTCTGAGGTGTATACTGTGCGGAAAGGAAAAATCTCTCATATATCTTGACCGTCATGTTGGTCCCTTTGAAGAGCTGGTTCTTTATTTCCTTTTCCGCTTTGACAACATCCGCCTTTTCGATAAGACGGTTGCTGGATAAGTAGATGCGTACGAGATCCTTTTTCTCTGTGGTGGAAATCTTTTCAACCTGCACATCTGACAGTTCTTCTTTTGTGTGTTGGTCTAATTTTAAGGTCTGGAAGACCTCAAGAAACGGTTTTCTCATACTTGTATATCTCTTTCTAATTCCCATCTGTCAGTGTCAATGCAGGCTTTTGTCAAAAACATGTCTGTGTAATTTATGCGGAAAACATTTTACCGGCAGTGAAAACATTTTACCGGCAGTAAAAATATTTTACTGACAGTGAAAACATACTACCGGCAGTAAAAACATTTTTCTGACAGATGGGGATTTAATTCTTCAATTATTTAGTCATTCCAGTGAATGAGTTCCTGCCTTAGGGCATCAATGAGCTCTGATTCCGGAACCTTTCTTATAACTTCGCCTTTCTTAATAAGAAGTCCTTCTCCGATTCCGCCGGCAACTCCGATATCGGCTTCTCTTGCTTCACCGGGGCCGTTTACAGCGCATCCCATAACTGCAACTTTGATATCAAGAGGGAATTCCTGAACCATCTTCTCAACATCATTTGCAAGTCCGATCAGATCAATCTTGGTTCTTCCGCAGGTGGGACATGAAACGACCTCTATTCCGCCCTTACGAAGTCCCAGAGTTTTGAGTATCATCTTGGCAGTTCTGATCTCTTCAACAGGGTCTCCTGACAGTGATACTCTTATCGTATCACCGATGCCCTCGTTCAAAATAATGCCAAGGCCGATTGAGGATTTGATGTTTCCTCCATATAAGGTTCCGGCTTCGGTTATTCCTACGTGGAGAGGATAGTTTGTCTTTTCCGCAAGTTTTTTATGGGCATCAACGCAAAGCATTACGTTTGAAGATTTGATACTGATAACAAGATTGTCGTATCCGAAATCTTCAATAATGCGCACTTTATCAAGTGCACTCTCAACAAGTCCTTCTGCCGTTACTCCACCGTATTTCTCAAGAATGTCCTTCTCAAGTGAGCCGCTGTTAACGCCTACTCTGATAGGAATGTTTCTCTCCTTCGCTGTCTTAACAACAGCCTCGATTCTATCCTTAGAGCCTATGTTGCCGGGGTTTATTCTGATCTTATCAGCACCGTTTTCCATGGCAGCGATGGCCATCTTATAATCAAAGTGAATATCAGCAACCAAAGGAATATGAATTCTGCTCTTTATGCTTTTAATGGCGTCAGCGGCTTCCTGATTAGGTACCGTGCATCTTACGATATCGCAGCCGGCTGCCTCAAGAGCAAGGATCTGTGATACGGTTTTTTCTACATCCTCAGTGGGTGTGTTTGTCATTGACTGAATCATGATGGGATTGCCACCACCAATGATTTTGTTTCCTATGTGTACTATTTTTGTGTTATCTCTGTATGCCATAATTGTCTCCTGTTTTGCCCCTCATCCGGCACTTCGTGCCACCTTCCCCCCAAGGGGGGGAAGGCTAAAATTTATAGCATCTCCCAGAGGGGGAAGGCTAAAATTTATAGCATCTCCCAGAGGGGGAAGGCTTTATTTATTTATTTCATGAATTTAGAAATGTCACTTACAACAACAATAAGCATGAATGCCATAAGTACAACCATTCCCACGAGATGGACCATTCCTTCTTTTTCTCGGGGAACGGGTTTGCCTCTAAGTACCTCAATGAACTGGAATACCAGGCGGCCGCCGTCAAGTGCAGGGAATGGAAGCAGGTTCATCACGCCGAGGTTTACAGATAATAATACCATAAGTTCAAGCATTGTAAGAACTACGGAAGATAATCCGTAGGGGCTGACAGCCTCATATGTGTCATCCACAATTTTTACCATTCCTACGGGTCCCGAAACATCGCCAAGTGAGAGCTTTCCTTTTATCAAAAGAGCAAGGCTTCTGTAGGTTGTCTTGAAATGGTAAAGCACTTCATAAAAGGCATAAGGTATAACTTTAATGCCTGTTATCCTCTCATATTTTCCAAGGCGAAGTCCCATGTAGTAGCGGCCTTCTTCCTCATTGTACTTGGGGGTAAGGTCAGTATAGTAAACCTGTCCGTCCCTTTTATAACCGATGTGCATTACGCCGCCCTGACTGAACTGGGAAATTATGATGACTTCATTGGTCTGGTGAATCGGTTCTCCGTCAACAGATACTATCATGTCGCCTTCCTTAAGTCCCGCCTCCACAGCAGCTGATTCGCCCTCAACAAAGTCACTGATCACAGGGAATGACCAGGAGGTATTTGCAACTACAATGACTGCAAGAATCATAGCCGTTATGAAGTTAAAGAAAGGACCACCGAATAATACCGCTATTCTTGCCCATACATTGGCATTCGGAAAAGATCTCTCATCATAGCCATGGTCTTCACCATCTATATCATCTTCTCCTTCAAAGCGGCACGCTCCGCCTATAGGTAGTAATCTTATACTATATAAAGTCTCACCCTTTTGCTTTTTAAAAAGAACGGGCCCCATACCTATAAAGAATTCCAAAACTCTGATATTATTTGCCTTGGCAATCAGAAAATGTCCAAGTTCATGAGTCGTAACAAGGACTCCGAAAATTATAAAAAACAATATTACACTTACAATCATCTATATTCCTTTCAAAGGCAGCACTATTATATGACTTCACTTATGGCTACCCGGTCTTACTTATTTCCAAGATACTCATAAGTATCTGCTTCAACCATCAGTATTTCTTCAAGGTTGGGATTTTCAATCTTTGTATGATGTTCCATAGCACCGGAGATCATATCATAGATATCAAGGAATTTTATCTCCCTGTTAATAAACTTTTTAACAGCCATCTCATTAGCCGCATTGAAAACAGTGGGCATACTGCCGCCTGCTCTAGCAGCGTCATACGCAAGTTTAAGTCCCATAAATGTATCTGTATCGGGCTTCTCAAACGTAATCTGAGACAGCTCAAAGAAATCAAGTCTCTTTTCACTCATGGGCATTCTGTCGGGATAGAACAGAGCGTACTGGATAGGAAGCTTCATATCCGGAACTCCAAGCTGTGCCATAACTGCCCCATCCACAAACTGAACCATGGAATGTATTATACTCTGAGGCTGAACAACTACCTGAATCTGATCAAGAGATACATCAAAAAGCCATCTGGCTTCCATTACTTCAAGTCCCTTGTTGACAAGAGATGCTGAGTCAATGGTAACCTTGGGGCCCATATCCCAGTTAGGATGCTTTAACGCATCATCTACCGTCATCTCCGAAAGCTCCTGTCGTTTCTTTCCCCTGAAGGGACCGCCGGAAGCCGTGAGAAGGATTTTTTCAAGTTTATTTACAGGCTCACCGTTAAGAGACTGGAAAATAGCACTATGTTCACTATCCACGGGCAGGATCTTTACATTCATTTTCTCTGCAAGCGGCATTATAATGTGTCCTGCTGTCACAAGAGTTTCCTTGTTTGCAAGAGCAATATCCTTTCCGCTCTCAATCGCTGCCATGGTAGGTCTTATTCCTATCATTCCCACAACTGCGGTCAAAACCGTATCAGCGTCCGGAACCTGTGATATTTCTACAAGGCCTTCCATTCCTGAAAATATCTGCACGGGCATATCAAAGAGCTTTATTTTAAGCTCCTTAGCCGCATCCTCATCATACATAGCAACATATTTGGGTCTGAATTCCCTTACCTGCTGCTCAACCTTATCTACGCTTCTGTTTGCGGCTATTCCGACCACTTTAAGGTCACTTGGATTAGCTCTGACAACGTCTAAAGTCTGTGTACCTATTGATCCTGTAGAACCAAGTAGAATAATATTTCTTCCCATTCGTCAACCTCATCAAATATTCATAAAAAATCTTGCCAAAAAATAGATAACCGGTGTAATAAAAATAACACTGTCAAATCTATCCATTATTCCGCCGTGTCCGGGGATTAACTTTCCGTAATCTTTGATCTCATGGTCTCTCTTAATTCCTGAAGCAATAAGATCGCCCACCTGAGATAACGCACCTGCAACCAGTGTTATCACTGCAAAAATCAGCATTGCCGAATTTGCGGAAATGTTGCTGTCTGCATATTTAGCATATACATATCCGTATATAACACCTGCCAAAACGCTTCCTGCAATACCTCCTATAGCACCTTCTATAGTCTTTTTGGGAGATAAAACAGGACAAAGCTTATGTTTACCAAAAGCCCTGCCGGTAAAATATGCGCAGGTATCACATATCCATGCGACAAAAGAAACCCAGGCAAGATAAATTCCTGCTGAAGATGACCTTATCAAATATATAAAGGAAAGCATCATAGGTGCATATAAAAACGCAAATACAGCACCGATAAGCTGCCCGGATTTATATACCGGATATTTAAATACAAACGCTACCCCTTCTGCTACGAACAGTCCCATTATAACTGCTAAAAAGTATTGCATGTCACCGCCCGCAAATACTATCAGGCCGTAGTGAATGCACACTGCCAGTAACCCTATTATTTCAAGCAGATTGGTCTTTTCATCGCTATTTCTGACTCCGATTGCCAAAGTAAGCTCGCGATACCCTATAAGCGACACCAAAAGCAAAACTCCCGCTGTAATATATCCTCCGCTTACAAGTGTTAATATAAGCAACACTACAAGTATAGCTCCGCTTATTACTCTAGTCTTCATATTATTCCCTTTCGTTTCGACCGGTTTTATTTATGCCTCTGAGTCATTTTTCAAACCGCCAAATTTACGGTTACGGTTACCATAGGCATCTACAGCCATCTGAAGCTGTTTCTCATCAAAATCAGGCCATGCTATATCCGTATAATAAAATTCGGTGTAAGCACACTGCCATAAAAGGAAATTGCTAAGGCGCTGCTCACCACATGTGCGGATCATAAGATCAGGATCCGGCAGATTTGCAGTGTCCAGATTATTGGATATCATTTCCTCTGAGATATCTTCGGGCTTAAGCTTGCCATCTTCGCATTCAGCAGCAATTTTTCTTACTGCGCGGACTATTTCATCCCTGCTTCCGTAGTTGATGGCGATAGTAAATGTAAGTCCTGTATTACCTGCTGTTGCAGTTTCAAGTTCATTTATAGCATCCTGTATATCCGATGAAAGCTTGCTGCGTTCACCAATAACCTGACAGCGAACATTGTTTTTCATGGATTTTTTGATACTGCTCTTTAAGTATTGTCTAAGGATCATCATAAGAGCAGATACTTCCGTCTCAGGCCTGTTCCAGTTTTCAGTGGAAAAAGCATAAACGGTAAGATACTTAATTCCCATATCCCTTGCTACAACAAGGATGTCCTCTACAGCCTTGGCGCCCTGCTTATGGCCATAGTTTCTGGGGAGGCCTTTAGCTTTGGCCCAGCGTCCGTTTCCGTCAAGAATTATTGCTACGTGTTGCGGTATTTTTTTATTTTCTTCCATGTTAACCCTCATCCTAACCCTCATCCGTCAGCTTCTCTGACACCTGTCTTCGCTCCGCTTCGGTCCGCGCTAAACCAACGTCCCCTAAAAGGGGGAAGGCTTTATTTTGATTGCTTTGTTAACCCTCATCCGTCAGCTTCGCTGACACCTGTCTTCGCTCCGCTTCGGTCCGCGCTAAACCAACGTCCCCCGGACGTTGAGCGCCCCCTAAAAGGGGGAAGGCTTTAAATTTATTGCTTTGCTTATAATGTAAGTAGAGCCTGTGCTATAACCCACAGGCTCTTAAAATTATACTGTCATTATTTCTTTGCTCTTTTCCTCGATTGCATTATCAATCTTTTTAACAAACTGATCTGTTATCTTCTGCAAATCTTCTTCCATCTCAGCAATCTCATCTTCTGAAATATCTGATCCCTTAAGTTTCTTAAAAGAATCATTACCGTCACGGCGGATATTTCTTACAGCAACCTTGGCATCCTCACCCTTTTTCTTGATGTCCTTGGCAAGCTGTTTTCTTCGTTCCTCTGTGAGCTCAGGGAATATAAGTCTTATTACGCTTCCGTCATTACTGGGAGTAATTCCGATATCTGACGCAAGAATAGCTTTCTCAATATCCTTGATAAGGCTCTTGTCCCAAGGTGCTATCTGAATCATACGTGCCTCAGGTATTGAAACATTACCAACCTGCTGAAGAGGTGTGGGTGTTCCGTAATAATCAACTTTAAGTTTATCAAGAACATGCGGATTGGCACGTCCTGCACGAACTGCAGCAAGCTCCGATGCAAGGAAATCAAAAGCTTTGTTCATTTTTTCTTCGTAAGGCTTAACTTTTTCGTTCATACACTCATCCTCCGGATTATAGTTTATGCGGTTACTGTGGTTCCGTTAAACTCGCCACTGGCTGCCTTTATTATACTATTTTCTTCCTGAAGTGCGAATACCCTCATAGGAATATGATTTTCTTTTACCATGATGGATGCCGTCATATCAACAACCTGAAGATTCTGTGCTACCACATCATCTATGCTGATTGTGTCATAACGCTTCGCATCGGGATTGGTAGCTGGATCGCTGTCATATACGCCGTCAATTGCCTTGGCAAGAAGCATTACATCTGCCTCAATCTCTATTGCTCTGAGCGCTGCTCCCGTATCTGTTGAGAAATAAGGATGTCCGGTACCGCCTGCAAAAAATACGACCATACCCTTTTCAAAGTATTTATTAGCTCTGTCCTTGGAAAACAGCTTTGTAAATGAGCCGCATTCAAACGGTGTCAGGATATTGGTGTTCATTCCGACGCTTCTGAAAATCTCGGATACGTAGATGCAGTTCATGATTGTTGCGAGCATACCAATCTGGTCTGCTTTAACACGATCAATATTCTCACTGGTACGGCCTCTCCAGAAGTTGCCGCCACCGATGACAATTCCCACCTGTGTTCCGTTGTCTACAAGTTCTTTTACCTGAAGTGCAACCCCGCGAACAGTTTTCTCATGAAATCCTGTCTTATTAGGGCCTGCGAGCGCTTCTCCGCTTAATTTTAAAAGTATTCTCATTATCTCTGTCCTTTAAGTCCATCAAAGAATGCAGAAGGATTAACCTCAGCATAAGACTGTGAGCAGTTACCTTCTATAACAGCACCGTTGTTGATCTGTACTGACTGTGACTTGATATTACCCATTACGATAGCTGTTGTATCAAGTACTACAGGTCCGGGAACATCAATGTCACCCTTAACAGCACCAGCGATAACAGCGCTTGTAGCAAAAATGTTACCGATTACAACTGTACTCTGTCCGATCTTAACACTTCCGTTACTTCTTACTTCGCCTGTGATTCTTGCAGCCTCTGCATAAATCTCTGCTGCCTTTGAATCACCTTCAATCTCACCTGTAACATTGAGTTTGCCAAGGCATGTAACATTACCTGTAACTCTGCCGATAAGATCAAGAGATCCTGTTGTCTCAAGATTACCGACAATCCTCATACCCTCAGTAATGCTGGCTGTCTCATCTGTAGGTGTCTGTTGCTGAATATCCATTGTATCAAATCCCCCATTATCATATATTGTACTTTTTTCATCATATACAGGAGCTTCTTCAGCCTTCTCCTTTGCAATAGATGCAATTGCACTGAGAGATGCAGCAAGATCGGCAACTGTATCCTCCTCTTCCTCCTCTTCCATAGCGATTGCCTCATATGGCTCATCGTCATCAGGCTCTTCTATAGAAACAGGCTCCTCTTCAGGCTCTTCTACCTTAATCTCCTCCTTAACAGGTTCCTCGGGAATAACAGGCCTTATAACAGGTCTTACTACAGACTCTTCAACTTCTGTCTCTACCTCTGCCTCTGCCTCTTCTTCCTCATCTTCTGCCCCACCTTCGTCGAGCTTAATGTCGTCAAGATGATCAAGCATCTCATTCAGATCCTTCTTTACCTCTGCGTCTGACTTCGGTTTTACCTCAGAATTGTCCTTAGCAGTTTCATTCAGGCTCTGTGCCTCATCACCATCCTCAGGCATAATTGTCTTGGCTGCCTGAGAGAGATCACTTTTCAGCTCTGAAAAAAATCCCATTTTTCTTTCCTCCGTTTCAAAATTACTGAGAATTGCTGATATGTTGAACCGGTAACGTATCCTCCGTTATCGGAACTATCACTGTGTTGTCCATTGCCTGAATCTGTTCAATTATCTCAGGCAGTGCTTCTACTGTTGCAGGCTTATCTGTAGCATCATGCAGCAGTATGATTGCATCATTATGTTTCTGAACACCTGTCATAACATTAGCTATGATTATGTCCTTATCAATTCCGGATCTGTCATCACTGCTCGCCACATTCCAGTCATAGAACTGTATATGAGTAAGCCCCATGTATTTTACAAGCTCAGACATCGGAACCTTACTGACTGTATTCGAGCTACCTCCGGGAAATCTGTAATACTGTGACCATACTCCTGTAGTCTCATATAAGAATGTCTGCAATTTATGCAGGTCCATCGAAAAGCTCTCAAGAGATTCGTAAAGCTCACTATATCTGTGACTGAAGGAATGCATACCGAGAGTATGACCGCTCTGCACTATACGATTGTACAGCTGCGCATATTCTTCGCCTTCCTTACCGGTGACAAAAAATGTAGCCTTAACACCGTACTGATCAAGTATATCAAGTATTGCATTTGTTGAAGTACTGGGTCCGTCATCAAAGGTTATATACACTCTTCTCGTGCCGTCCCATTCATCCTCAGCTGCTAAAGGTGCTGTTGCAAGAGATTCGCCGCCGGATATATCCGCTCCGGTCCCTGCCGATCCCCCACTGACCTCAGAGGTCTCTACCCCTCCGGAGCCATCCTGCTCATTCAGGTCATTGTCAGCATCTGCCTCTCCACTTACATGCTTAGTATCAGCATCCCGGCCCTCGCCGTCGGAAAGCACATTCTCACCAAATTGTTCCTCATACCATGCAAGTTCTGTTTTAGCTTTATCAAGGGTTCTCACCGAACGATTCAGCTGAATTGCAAGGATAACGCATATCATGGTGGGAATAAGGCATGAAGCTGCAATGGTTATCAGAATCAGTCTCCTTAAAAAGCGGATTCTTTTGGAACGATCCACGCCTGATCCATGACCCTCCGTGTTCGCTGCCATATTCATTACCACATTTCCAACTTACTGTTATGTCTTAACGACACCGGCTATTACATAGCCACAAAAGATTATACCATATTATAAGAGGTACAAAAAGAAAAAAATTTAATGCCCGCACTTGTCAAGTTGGAAAATGTACTAAAGATTTAAGATAAATTTTGGAGGCACAAACTGCCCCAGTATATAGTTTTTTTAGATTTAGTTTAGGGGATATTTATTCTCGTTTGGTATCCTATTAACACTAAAACAAATGGAGGCCAAACGGTATGAAGAGACTTTATTCTATTATCATTTCAATCACCGCTGTTATCAGCGTTTTTTCAGGTTCAGCAGTTATTTCCAATGCCGCAAATAACAGTAATGACGCTAATGGTCTGAAAATTAATAATGAATATAAGATTGAAGATGCTGACGGCCTTCACATAAGATATGTAGTTATGGCAACCAATACATCCGGAAAGGATCTGGAGGTTTTTGCGGTTTTTAATGCAAATGCATCAAACGGACAGATTGTTAAGACTGTCTCTGACGATGCCTATGCAGTAAAATCAGGACAGTCCTTTATGCTTTACGGACAGTTCAAAAACAGTGATATCGAAGATGCGACAGATTTTTCTTACGATCTTAAGACCTCCGATACTTCTTTATGCAGATATGATGCGGTAAGTCTCGATGTAGCAAAGGCTGAAGATAATACCTTATCTGTTACGGGGACAAATTATTCAACCGAGGATATCGGATGCATAAATGTAAGAACCGTATTTTTCAAGGATGGCGCACCTGTTGCATTTGATACCGTAAATATCGGTGACAGTGGTTATTTACTTAGAAGCGGCAGCTCAAACACACAGGAGCTTGGAATGCTTCTCGAAGATTATGACAATTACGTTGTTACCTATGTTGCAGCGGATGATATGTAAATTTCTCAATAATCGACCTTCATAAGGCAGAGCCCCTGCGGCGGAGCGGTGGGCCCTGCTTTTTGTCTGTCACAGGCTTCTATTATTGTCTTTATTTCTTCAGGGGCTATGTGTCCGTAGCCCACTTCCAAAAGTGTACCCGTCATAATTCTTACCATGTTCTGTAAGAATCCGTTACCATGAAAATATAAGCGTATCTGAGGTCCACTCTCCTCTATCTTTATGTTGTCCACGCATCTTACCGTGGACTTTTTCATTTTGGTATTCCCGCAAAAGCTTTTAAAATCATGGGTCCCGATTATAAATTCAGCGCCTTTTTTCATCAGTTCAACATCAGGCTTCTCTTCAAGAACCGTTACATATTTACGGTCAAAAACCGGTTTTGAGTTACCGTAATAACATGTATATCTGTATGTTTTACCAATAGCATTGTATCTGCTGTGAAATCTCTCAGCACAGGCCCTTACATCATTGATGCTGATATCTTCAGGCAGATACTGATTCATGTAGCTCTGAATCTCTTCTTCATTAAGAGTTGTATCAAGCATGGCATTGGCGGTCATGGCTCTGGCATGTACGCCCGCATCCGTCCTTCCCGCACCGATAACCTGAACAGATTCACCCTCAGGAAGATTTGTCATTCTGGTAAGGACCGCTTCAAGCTTCCCCTGAATAGTCATATCCTTATTTGGTTGCCTCTCCCACCCGAAAAATCGTGTTCCGTCATAGCTGAGTGTGAATTTGTAATTTCTCTTCATGAATTTATCTCCAATTATTTCATAAGTGTAATGTCCGTTTTTCATAGCAAAAATCGGATGTTACCATCCGATTTTCGTCATGTAAAAAATGTAATGTCTATTTATTTAAGAAGCCGGATTATTTATCAAGCTGTTCTTTGATAGCTGCAAAAAGCTCATCATATGTCTCAAAAGCAGGAAACTGAGGATAATCCTTCTTAATCTGGTCTGTAGTTCTGAATAAGAAACCTGCCTTACTTGCTTCGATCATTCCAAGGTCATTGAAGCTGTCGCCGCTTGCGATAGTCTCAAAGCCTATGCTCTGAAGTGCCTTAACAGTTGTAAGTTTGCCCTTTTCGCAGCGCATCTTAAAGCCTGTGATCTCGCCGTTATCTGCTACCTCAAGGCTGTTACAGAAAATAGTAGGCCAGCCAAGCTTCTTCATAAGAGGTGAAGCAAACTGGGTAAATGTATCACTCAGAATAATTACCTGAGTTACCTCTCTAAGCTTATCCAGGAACTCTCTTGCTCCCGGCAACGGATCGATTTTTTCAATTGTGTCCTGAATCTCTTTAAGTCCAAGACCATGTTCCTTAAGAATATCAATTCTGAATTTCATGAGCTTATCGTAATCAGGCTCATCTCTTGTTGTTCTTTTAAGTTCGGGTATTCCTGATGCCTCAGCAAAAGCAATCCAGATTTCGGGAACCAAAACACCCTCAAGGTCCAAACAGGTAACGTACATTCTTTCATCCTCCTCTACTTACACGTTTACAAATTAGTAGTAGTTTAACATATTTTTTGTAAAATAGAAGAGCTAATCAATACTTTTCCCACGTCATTCTGTTAAAGGACGTATATTTCCTGCTTTCCGCCATAGGCTGCGGTTTTCCGAAGTGATACCCCTGTGCCTTATCGCATCCTATGGTCTTTAGAAATTCGTAGTGTTCCTCTGTCTCAACACCTTCTGTCAGTGTTACATGCCCCATGCTGTGCGCTGCCTGGATAATAAATCCCAGAACTTTTCCGGACCTTGGATTTTTATCGTATCTTCTAAGGAAAGCCAGATCCAGTTTTAATGTGTCGAACTGATAATCCAGAATTGTTGTAAGCGATGAATAACCACTTCCGAAATCATCTATCCACACCTGATATCCGAGACTTCTGAACTGGTCTATAGCATTTTTAATAATTGCATCGCTTTCGGTAAGTGCACTCTCCGTTATTTCAATATCCAGCATATTCACAGGCATATTGACTTTTTTTCTGCAGTTTTCAACCTCATCAATAACGTTACACAAGTTGAAATCAAGTCTGGAGAGGTTTATTGATACCGGAACCAGCATCTCGCCCTCATCTCTTAGCTTAGCGTAATCTTCACAGACTTTTCTGACCATAAACATATCCAGCTTATGTATCTGTCTGTGTTCCTCGAGAATATTTATAAAGCCTGCAGGCGAAATCAACCCCTTCTCCGGATCCTTCCATCTTGCAAGTGCCTCATAACCGCAGATTTCATTGGTTCTGGTTCGTATGATGGGCTGATAAAAAACCTTAATGTCTCCGCGTTCAACAGCATCATCTATATTATCAAGAACAAACTGCTGCATTTGCAGCTTGGAATGAATGTCTTCATTATAAAAAGCATAGGGTATGTCATATCTTGTTTTTATGTTTCTGCAGGCAAGTCTCGCGTGATCGCAGGCAAGTCCTATATCATTGCAGTCGTTTTCTAACTTATAGATACCTGCCTTTATTTCAAGCTTTGCTCCAGGAACAAGCTTGGATACATCGTCATGAATTTTGGAAACGATTGCTTCCACTTCTCTTGAAACGGTGCAAACAACAAAATGGTCCTCCGAAAATCTTGCTACCATTCTCTCCAAAAACGAATGCCACAGGAGTCTTGCAATATCATAGAGAAGCTCATCGCCCTTTTGGAAACCGTATTTTTCATTGAAAAGTTTGAAATGATTTAGATCGAAATAAATGACGGATATACCCTGTCTCCTGAAATTGGTATCCATCATTTTTTCCTGAACAACCTTATAGAAATGTGCCTGATTCCACATGCCGGTTACAGAATCCATCTCCTGATTCATCTCAAGGACCTGAGCTTCGGCATAACTGTTTTTATTGGTGTTATAATACTCATTCTGCTCAATATCTACTATATAAACATAGTAATAGCTGACTCCGTCCTTACCATGCACGAGATGTCCGAAGTCCTCAACATACTTGATATTGCCCTTTTTGGTACGTATGCGGTATCGCACATAATCATGGCGCATAGCCCCAAACACAGTCTGCTTGCTGATAGCCCCCTGAGTCATATCATAATCCTCAGGATACACCATTCCGCAAAAACAATTCCCTGTAAGATTTCTGAATTCTTCCATGGATTCACATTCGTAGAGCTTTATTATGTTTTCATCGGCAAATACAATATCGCCGTTTCCCTCAGCGTAATAAATAAAGAATCCTCCGGGAATTCCTTTTGGTATAAATCCGCTGCCGGTACCGGCGATATAATCTTTGATTTTATCCTGATTACGCGACATAAGTCTCCCCCTCGAGTAATTGCTTATTACTAATTTTAACTTATGTCTTATCTGAAAATTATAAATTTGAAATTAAAATTCAATAATCATTTTCTATAGAGAAATTTTCTTGCAGCACTTTGGAAAACCTTATAGGGCAATGGCCTTAGCGCTTTATCGGCATTTTTCAGTTCCTCTATTATATGGATATGCTGAGGACAATGGCTCTCGCATTTTCCGCAGGCTACGCATTGAGAAGGAAGTCCGGGATTTTTCCTCATACCGACAATCCTCATGTACTCCCATCTTCCGGAGCTCTTGTCATCCATATACATCGCGTTGTAGCATCTGAAGGTGCTGGGTATATCTACGCCTCTGGGACATGGCATACAATAACCGCAGCCGGTGCATCCCACCTTAAGGTGTTCATTAATACTGTCAGTGATATTTTTAATCAGCTCAAAATCTTTGTCGGTGAATTCACCGACTTCAACTTCAGAAGCCACCCTGCAGTTTTCCTCGATCATCTGCACAGAATTCATTCCGGAAAGTACGCAGGTTACCTGAGGCTGATCCCAAAGCCATCTGAAAGCAAGCTCTGGCGCAGTCCTATGCTTTTCATCCGCTGCTATGAGCTTTTTAGCCCTTTCAGGAAGCTGATCAACAAGCTTACCGCCACGCAGAGGTTCCATGATAATTACAGGAACTCCCTTTTCTCCCGCAGCTTCAAGACCTTCTCTTCCAGCCTGGGATACCTCATCAAGATAGTTATACTGTATCTGGCAAAAATCCCAATCATAAGCGTTTAGAATCTCTATAAACATTTTGGAATTTCCATGAAAGGAAAAACCTATATGCTTTATCTCACCGGAAGCCTTTTTTTCCTTTATCCAGTCCTCTATGCCAAGTTTTTTAAGCTTTTCCCATGCCTCTATATCGGAAAGCATGTGCATAAGATAATAATCGATATAATCAGTACGAAGTCTGGAGAGCTGCTCATTAAAATATTTATCTATAGCTGCTCTGTTTGTGATCAGATATTGTGGAAGCTTTGTTGCAATCTGAATCTTTTCCCTGATATGATTTTTTTCAAAAATCTCTCCAATGGCCACTTCACTTCCCGGATAGATATAGGCTGTGTCATAATAATTTACCCCAAGCTCATAAGCTTTCATTATTTCTTTCTCAGCCTTTTCCATGTCAATCCCTGTACCGGACTTAGTGAATCGCATGCAGCCATATCCCAGTATGGAAATATCTCCGCCCTGTCTGTTTTTCCTGTATTTCATACTAATCTCCTCGGTTATTATGACTTAAGGGGCAAAAGAAATTTTGCCCCTTACTAATAATATGAATTGTGGTGGATTCTTTTTGTTCAGTTTCTATTATATGAGTTTCTCAACACACGCTGCAACATTTTCCATTTTTTCGGTAGGTTCAAAACGTGCAACAACCTCTCCGTTTCTGTCTACCACAAACTTTGTAAAATTCCATTTGATATCGGGATTATTCTTATAATCCTTATCAATCTTCTTGAGCATAACGCCCATTGCCAAAGCAGCAGGACCTTTACCAAAGCCTTCAAAGCCCTTCTGCTCCTTAAGGAATTTATACAAGGGCAATTGGTTCTCACCGTTCACATCAGACTTCTTCATCTGAGGGAACTTTGTGTTGTAATGCAGCTGGCAGAATTCATGGATTTCCTCATCCGTTCCGGGTGTCTGGCCGGCAAACTGGTTGCAGGGAATATCAAGAACTTCAAATCCCTGCTCATGAAATTTCTCGTACATATCCTCAATATCTTTGTAATGAGGTGTAAAGCCGCAGCCTGTAGCTGTATTTACAACAAGAACAACTTTGCCCTTGTAATTATCCATAGAAAACTCTTCGCCCTTGGCAGTTGTCACAGTATAATCATAAAATCCCATAGCAGACCTCCAAAATAAATATAAATCATCGTCAACTGTTGTTCAATTTTTCTCTATTATATTGTGTACAATTCTTTCTGTCAAGGTTTTTTTTTGGTCACATCTTTATCAGTTCATAATTTCTTGTGCCAAGACCAATCTTTTCACCATGTTCAAGTGTTTCTTTCCATTTTACATTAGGATTGGAATCAAGGAAATGGTCATGGTGATGATGCCAGCCTTCTTTCGCAAGATTATCTCCAAGCTGGCTATTGCGTATAGGATCAGCCTCAAGGCAAAGGTCGGCACAGGCCTGGTCAAGTGCAACCGGATCAAAGGATGCAAGCATTCCTATGTTTGGAAGTATGGGAGCATCATTTTCTCCATGACAGTCACAGTTGGGGGATACATCCATGATAAGTGTTATATGAAAGCACGGTTTTCCTTCACATATAGCCGCGGTATACTCTGCCATTTTTGAGCAAAGGGACTCCAGGGCCGTTCCGCTTTGATTTTCAATTGCATCAAAAGCACACGCTCCTATGCAGCGTCCGCAGCCTTTACACAGGTCCTGATCTATCACAGCTTTTCCAGTTTCATAGGAGATAGCATCAGAACCGCATTCCTTCGCACATTGCTTACAGCTCCTGCAAAGCTCGGGATGCACTATCGGTTTGCCGTCATTGTGCTGTACCATTTTACCTGCACGGCTTCCTCCGCCCATTCCGATATTCTTGATAGCACCGCCAAAGCCTGTCATTTCATGTCCCTTAAAGTGTGAGAGGGAAATAATAATATCCGCATCATACAAAGCTCTGCCTATATAGGCTTCCTTGCAATACTCACCATTCGGAACAGGAACAGTTGCTTCATCCGTTCCCTTAAGGCCGTCTGCAATAATGACGTAGCACCCTGTGGTAACGCTGTTGAAGCCGTTAACCTCAGCATTGTAGAGGTGATCTACAGCATTTTTCCTGCTCCCGGGATACAGGGTGTTACAGTCTGTAAGAAAGGGCTTGCCACCCAGTTCCTTAATAAGATCCGCAACAGCCTTAACATAGTTTGGTCTTATATATGAAAAATTGCCAAGCTCACCGAAATGCATTTTTATAGCTACAAATTTGCCTTCAAAATTAATATCAGCTATCCCTGCTTTTCGGCAGAGCTTTTGAAGCTTCACTCCCTGACTCTGATCCAGTTTTGTTCTGAAATCAGTAAAGTATACCTTTGCCTTATCCATTAAATATCCTCCTACCTGCAAATTACTTACACAACTATATCAACCACATTTATAGGCTCACTTCCGCAATCTGTAAATTCTATTCCATTAGCATTAGGTTCATCAATCAGTGCCTCATAATACCCCGGCACTCCATCAGGATAATACTTTTTCCTTTTTTCTGTAATCAGCCTTGACTCCTTTTCCGTCATAATATAAATGGCCAATGTTGTATATTGCCATATCATCGCCCTGATTAAAGTAAAGAGATCCAATTTCCGCAAGTGTTGCGGGATCATCTGATTCTTCCGATAACGCCTTTTCATCCGTCGTCTCTTCCTGTTCGGTTTCAGGCTCCGCGGCCCCTACAATAAACACTACCGGCATTAAGGCTGAATACACA
Source organism: Butyrivibrio sp. AE3004 (assembly GCF_000703165.1). Lineage (NCBI taxonomy): Bacteria > Bacillati > Bacillota > Clostridia > Lachnospirales > Lachnospiraceae > Butyrivibrio > Butyrivibrio sp. AE3004. Next base: position 1,014,364 of record NZ_JNLQ01000002.1, on the reverse strand, counting down.
CGCGATAATCAATGATGCTGAAATAATTTTTCTCATAAAATTATCATCTCCTTTATAAGTACTGCTGTCACCAAATCAATTTATCTGATGACAGCAGCACAAATTATTATGTAAGCGATATACTTTTTACCAAACAGCTATCCTGTCTTTGGGAGCAACGTACATTCCGTCGCCCTCCTTAATGTCATAGCACTTATCAAATTCATCAAACTGACTTACGGCAACATTGGTTCTAAGATAATGCAGCGGGTGTGTATCTGTAAGAACACAGTTCTCATTAAACTCCACTGTTCCGGTTCTTGCCCACATTCTGGCATGTGCTCTGAAGAACTTGTCATAATCAAAGCCGTCAATTTCCTCAGCCATCTTAAGCATGCACTTAAGACCTGCCATATCTGCAATTGCCTCAGTCTGAACCATCTGTCCGGAGTACTTTGTTCCATCGTCAAACGCTACTACATTGTCATAGAATTTGATAACCTTGTCAGCTCTGTCCTGGAAGGCCTTATAATCCTCATCTGTCCACCAGCTGTTAACATTACCATTTGCGTCATACTGAGCACCTACAGGATCAAAAGCGTGAGAAATCTCATGACCTATAACACTTCCTAAAGCACCATACTTCTCTTCTATGCTCATGTCTTCACTATAGGTTGCATCACAGAAATATCCCGGAAGAACAAATATTGCATTAAGTGACGGAGCATAAAATGCATTTGTATCAAGAGTATCAACAAGCCAGATATCCGGATCGATCTTGGTGTTTAACTTGCTAAGGTTATACTCAAGTGTTCCCTTTTTATAATCATTTATAGCCTGTATGAATGTACCGCCGTCTTTCTTTGAGGTTACTTTATAGAATGAATCATCATCCCATTTATCAGGATATACTGAGCAAATCTTGATATTTCGAAGCTTATTCTGAGCCTCTTTTCTTGTCTTTTCAGAAAGCCACTCTGTTTCATCAAGCATCTTGTCATAATAATCAATTGCATCCTGACAGAACTTTGTAATCTCGTCTCTAATATCTTCGTTCAGGTATTTATCTACATATATGCGGCCGAAACTGTTTCCGAAGGCTTTCTTGGTTGCTCTGTATGCAAGAATCTCATCAGGAGTAACATCTTTCGCACCTGTAGCCTTTTTTTCATATTCCTGATTTTCACGGAAAGCCTCTTCATCTATAGCGCCCATATAAGATCCAACGGTCTGCGCAAGAACATATGCCTTAATTATGTCAAGATTTTCCTCTGTATATACTTCATTTAATCCGGCAAGCCACTCAGGCTCATTGAGATTGATGAGCTTTGACTTAGCCCAGCCAATGTTCTCCATATACTCAGCAAGCGGATAATTAGGAGAAAGCTTCTTTATATCTTCCATGCTGACAGGATTAACCGAAGCAGTAACATATTCAGGATCATTTTGCTCAAGCTTGGATTTTTCATATCCGGCAATAAGCTTTTCAAACTCCCACAGATCATCTATAGTCTTTTTAGCTTCATCATCTGAAAGACCTATGCGGGAGAGCATGTACTTATAAACTGACTCAGAGTATTCCTTAGAGCGTTTTCCATTTTCAGTAAGAGTCTCATACTCAGCAGAATCACCAAGCGACAGGCTTGTGGGCTTAATTTCCACATTAAAGTATGAAGCGTCATTGGCATCTATGCCGAGGCCAACTCTTGCAAGAGACTGTCCCCAGTATAAAAGATCCTCTGAAACCATAAGCTCTGACATTTCATCAAGAGATGAAACATCCTGAATCTTCTTGACAATAGGCATAAGCGGCTCTACTCCGGTTTCATTTCTTCCATCCCAGTCAAGCCATAGCTCATAAAAGTTCTGTACCCTTTCTGCATCCTCTCCTTTAAGGCTCTTGTCCTTAACGATATCAATGCATCTGTCCTGAACATTTTCCACCGCATCCATAATAGGTGTCTCATTGGAATATCCGGGACGAAACTTTGCATTTACCAGCCAGTCATGATTTACACTAGCGAAAAAATCATCCTTGAGATCTATTTCAGTATCCTTTGTAACCATTCCCATAATTGAGGAATTGATCCAGGGTTTCATAACAGAAGGATCCATCGGGAATTCTGATTTGTCAGTATCCTCGGCATTCTTGTCATCCTTGTCGCTCTTATCGTTTTTATCGCTCTTGTCGTTCTTATCACTCTTAGCAAGCTTAGCATCAACTAGTTCTTCATACTCATCTACAACCTTCTTAAAATACTCAACCACATAGTCATAAGTATCCTTTGAAAGAGGATCAACGCCTGCCTTCTTCAAAAGGTTAACCGGGCTGTCACTACTACCAAGCTTAAGGAATTCCTTATACTCTTCTACAGCGCCTTCTTCTCCGTCCAGAAGTCTTCCTGCAATAGAAGCTGCATATGAAAAATCAGCTGAGTACTGGTATACATAGTAAACATAGTAAAAATGAGGAACCTCAACCCAGCCATATCTGGAATTATCGAAGGTTGCAATACCGTCGCCTCTGTAAGTATTAAGAATCTCCAACCATTTATCACTGAGGTCTTCTGCATCGAGGCCTTCGCCTGATTCTACCTTTTTATATGCATAATCCTCGAATTCTGCATACATCATCTGTCCAAAGAGAAGTGATGAGCATTCTTTAGCTAAAGCTTCAACATAATAAAGCTTTTCTTCATCATCTTTTGCAGTATTGATTTTGTAGGAATTATAAAGAAGCTCATTTGTAACCGATGCAACTTCATGAGTAAATATAGTTGGACTTACATACTGTTCTGGCTGGTTTTCCGCAGATAATTCACCATAAACAGCATGTCCCATTTCATGTGCCAATGTACTTACATCCTTTGCATAGCCATTGTAGTTGTACAATATCCATGGAAGATCCTTATAATATGTGTGCTCCATGAAAGCACCTGATTCTTTTGATGCCTTAGGGTAAACATCAATATGTCCGCTTGTCAGTATCTTTTTGAATATATCAATATAGTCATCCCCAAGAATAGAAAGGGCATCCATAATCTCATCCATTGCATCAGCATATTCGATCTTATCAGGGTGATAATCAGATGCAGATGTTCCCATATGGTAAGGATACTGCTTTTCCAAGCCCAGTGCTTTCTTATGGATGTTGAAATATCTCTGGTAATCAACACTGCCTTCGTGAGCTGCATCTATAAGCATGTCATAGACTTTTGTATCCATGTCATAATCATAAAATGAGCATTCCATGGTTGAGTCAAAGCCTTTAGCCTTGGCCTTGGCATACTCCTCCTGCATTTTGCCTTCAAGAAGCTTTGCCATAGTATTGGCATACTGTTTGTTTTTTTCAATTATAATCTGATTAGCCTTCTCTTTAAATTCATCATCATAGTCCGGGTTATACAGGATGTCATCATAAACCGCTTCAGTCAGTTCCTGCTCCGTGCCATCGGGCATGGTGATCATAGGATGCGGAATATCAACATTCATCAGGATTCCATACACATCCTCAGTATATCCCTGACTGGGTTCTAAGGTTGCCAGAATTATATTTTCCTCCTCGGAAAGTGACTTATAATCAGGATCCGTAAATTTTCTAAGGCGGTAAGCCATGTCCTTTAATACAGGATCAGAGAAAATTTTCTTTCTTTCATCCAATGACATTTGGAATATTTCCGGCTCAGCAAAGGCTGTAACAGTATTCTTCTTTGCCTTAAGATTACTGATCTTTGTCATCAGTCTGTTGAATGTTGCATTTGATCCATCAAGCTTTTGACCATAAGAAGCGTAGCTCTCCAATTTTCTGGCCAGCTCGTTATACTCACCAAGCTCTACATTCTGAAAATAATCATAGATATTCTCAGCAGTGTTTAGCGTTCCCCTGTATTTTTCAACCTCATCAAGGAGCCTATCTGCTTTCTTATAGTCTTCATTCCAATCATCTACGCTTTCATAAAGAAGTGTCAGATCCCATTCGGTGGGATACTTGCTCTCTGACTTATCTTCCTTTGCTGAGGTGCTTTCCTTTGCTGTGACATCAGCGGGAATCACAGCTGCTGATGTCACCCCTAAAGCAAATGAAAGTCCCAGTGCCAAAAGTTTTGATTTCATTTTCTTCATGTACTAACCTCCTTAATCTTCCTTTGGATATGCCTCTAAGACCTCTGAAATAGCCGGAACCATCTCCTTCTTTCTTGATATTCCCGGGCTAAGTATGTAAGAAGTTCCGTCAAAAGTAGCCTTATCACCAAAAGCTTCTTTTAACACCTCAGATGCTGTATCATCAGATGGAACCAGATACGCTATGGAGATATCGTCATGGAAAATACCCTCGATGGATATTCCATCCCTGCTGATACCACAGGCACTTCTTACCTCATCAAGGTAAAACCATTTTCCAAAACATGCCAAGATCATAGCAAGAATCTGATCGGGTGAGCCCTATCAACTACGACTGTCGCTTCTGTTAGCATAAATACATATTGGGAGATATCTCTCCGTCTTTATGTTTTTCCTACATAACTATTTATTACCAGACTGTAATTCTGTCCTCAGGTGCCAGGTACATTCCGTCGCCTTCCTTTACATCGTAGGTCTCTAAGAACTCATCATAATTCTGCACGGGAATGTTGCATCTGTAGCACTCAACAGGATGTGACTCTGTAGCAATGTAGAACTGCTCTGCAGCATCATAGCGGGCATTCTTCTGAATTGTCGCAATCTGTGTAAAGAACATTTCATAGTCAAAGTTCTTTTGCTTTTTAGCAATACCAAGAAGGCACTTAAGTGACCCAAGGTCAGCTATAGCTTCGCCATTTACATGTATTGCGCCTTCCTCACCATAGGGCTCATCAGAAATTTCCGGTGCGGGAACAAGTGCTGCATAGTACTTATTAAGCTTTGCTACACGTTTCTTGAATTCTGCCTTATCTTCAGGCTGCCACCAGTCTGCAAGGTTACCATCCTTATCATAGTTTGCGCCTTTGGTGTCAAAGGCATGGCTTATCTCATGACCTACTATCATGCAAAGACCACCAAGCTTCTTCTCAAGCGGCCAGTCGGGATCATAATAATCACCGCCGCAGATTGCTGCCATGATATTTAATGAATTCTCTGCAGGCTCATAAGCTGCTCCAAGCTCACTGCAGTTCTCTAAATCTGACCAATAGGTTCCGTCGTTTTTAATTGTGAGTAATTTTATCTTTCTGCCAAGCGCATACTGCTTTGCTTCAGCCACAGCGTCAAGCACTGTTTCGCCCTCATCTGATGACTTGATATCAAGTGTTCCGGCATCAAGGAACTTATCGGGATAGCAAACATTAAGTTTGATATTATCCAGCTTTTCTATAGCCAGTTTCTTTGTTTCATCTGAGAGCCAGTCTTCTGCCTGCAGCATTTCTCTGTACTCATCAACCATCATCTTGGTAAGTTCCATGACCTGAGGCTTTATATCCTGATCAAAGCAGTAGTTTGCATAAACCTCATCAATCTGATACTTAGCAAGTTTCTGTATAGTTTCCATCGCATAAGCCTGGTCATCCTTTACGGAATCAGTGCCGGTCATCGGTTCACTGAACTTAGCCATAGCTTCATAGGTGTCCCTGTCAAGATAATCGGAAATATCAATTATTGTATGTACCAGAGTCCACGCCTTAAGCTCTTCCAGATTTTCCTCTGTATAAAGCTTGTCATATTCATCAATCATATCTACATAGTAGATACGGACAGATGAATCCTTCAAATCATATCCAAGCTTTTTATAGATATCTATAAAGGGTATATTCTTATATCTTTCTTCAAGCTCTTTGGAGGTAAGGACAGTAGCCAAAGCTTCAGGTCCCATCTCCTGTTCTTTTTTCTCCATAGACCGCTTTGCAGGAGCGAGTTTTAGTTCAAAATTAATGCAGCTGTCTGTCAGTTCCTTTGCCTGCTTTTTATCATAGCCGGCCCTCTCAAGAACATATTCTGATGACTGCCTTACAACTTTAATTAAATCGCTGTCATTTCCTTTGTCTGCTCCATCGTAATATTCAGCACGAGGGCCAACCATTTTAGGGGTCAGCAGTACAAATATATTGGACAGCGCATCCATTTCATTAGCTGTTACAATATCTTCCACGTTAGGTCCCATGAGAAGATTGCGCTCTTTATCCGAATAAAACTCAGTCAGTTCATCAATAGAGGAAATAGACAATATATCGTCAGTGTATTTTTTCAACACTTTGTATTCGTTCTTATCACGGCTATCCCAGTCAAGCAAAAGATTATAGAGATTCTGAACCGATGTAAGATTCTTATCATCCTTCTTCTCTCCTGTGATAACCTTAATCTTCGCCTCATTTACGCGCTCTGTCTGCTCAGTTCTTGAAGATGCATTGGATTCACCTTCAGCAATCTTTACCTTTTCAGCCCATTTGCGGTTTACATACGCAGCAAAGTCGTCCTGTGGGCGAATTTCAGGTGCGTCTTTAAATACTCCGAATATTCCGGAATCCATCCACTTAGCTCCCGGGCGGTCTGCAGCGCTTACCGTCATCCCAAACAATATGGATGCTACGCAAACGCTGGCTATAACCTTTTTTCCTGTTCGCTTTAAGAGATTTGTGTTTCTTACCATAGGCCTACTTCCTTTCTAAAAAAATTTGATCTTTATTCTTTTCCTGCTTTTATCTTATCTTCGATAACATACCTCAGTATGCAGAGTGTAAGTACTACAGCACAAAGCATCACACTTTTTCCGAGTGTGGCCATTTCAACAGTTTCTTCGTATTTCATTGAAAAGCCTGTAATCTGATATGCTCTAAGCGCTCCTGTTATGGCAAACAATATGTGGTAAAAAACGACTAAGAGAATGACTATTCCCTTCATCATATCCGCGAAATTTAACTTTTTAGAAGCCATCATTGCCTCCTTTAAGTTTTTATCAATAGCTATAAGAAGACCAAAAACACAGCAAAAGGGGCATAGAAGAAAAAGCGCTTTTCCCCTATGCCCCCAAAATATTTAATATAAATTATGTCTTACTTCTTATTGTGAATAAGTTCAGCAATTGTACTAGCAAACTGTACGAGCGGCTGAGTCTGAAGAATTATACGGCCGGGACCTGTAACTACTGTATTCATGAGACCTTCTCCACCGAAGAGAATATTATCAAGGCCTTCAACCATAGCGACATCAATAGTTACTGTGTCATCACACATTACAAGATAACCTGTATCAATAGTCATCTTCTCGCCGGGCTGAAGTTCATACTCTACAGCGCCACCATCGATCTCGATAAGAGCCTTTCCACGTCCGGAAAGCTTGTTCATGATGAATCCTTCACCGGCGAATAAGCCTGCCTGAAGCTTCTTCTGGAAGAAGATATCAAGGTTTACGCCTTCATCCATTGCAAGGAAGGAACCCTTCTGAACAACAATGGGACGACCTGTAACATCAATCTCACGGATTTCACCGGGTGAGCATGCACCAAGTGCAAGGATGCCGGGACGCTCAGCAAAATAGCGGTTCATAAAAGCAGACTCGCCTGACAATGCACGGCCGAGCATCTTGCCAATTCCGCCACCGGTATTTGTTTCCATCTTAACGCCACCTGCGTACCAGGACATAGCACCTGTTTCACATAAGATAGCGTCTCCAGCTTCCATCGTGCAGATAGCTACCGGAAAGTTTCCACCTTTAATTTCACAATTCATAGTAACCTCCTTTAATATATGTTTTTTAAAAAAAAGTTATTTCTTTAGTACTCACCGTCTCTGTAATTCTTGATTGTGTTTGCTGCAAGGAAAATGCATCCGTTTTCAATAAGTGTAACAATAGGAGAAACAAGTGCGCTTAAGCCGCTACCAAAATTGGAAATAACTCCTACTATCGCAATAATAAAACCAATAATAGCAAATATCCATGCAGGCATAACCTTTTCGGGATCGTTTGATGCACGTACTGAAAAGATACCTTCAAGTAACGTAACTACACCAACAACAATGATGGCTATTATTCCTATAAGGGCAAATGTGCCAACCGCACCTCCGAGTTCCTCGTCAACCTCGACTGCGATTCCTGTGAGAAGTCCACCTGCGAAAAGGCTGATCACACCCATTATAAGAGTTCCAACACCACTGATTATTCCCAAGATACCTACAATCTTAAGAATAAGTTTACTAGTATCCAAGCTCATAAGTTTTCGCTCCCTTCATAAGAAAAAATTTTTTTATATAAAGCCATTTGACTATGGCTATATACCTTACTCAATGAGAATGAATGAGGTTCTGCGGAATGCACTGAATATCCTTACTACTGCGGAATAGATAAGTCCAAGACTATATATCAAAAGCGCAGTGTTTGATTTTCTTATAAGTATCAGGCATGCTATGGCAAGTAAAAAGTTGATCATTCCATGACTGAATTTAAGCTTCCATGGGCCTTCAACAGTTCTTTTTGCTTCCATAGCTCTCAGTACCTCAACCACACCTGAGAATGCATGGATTCCAATCAGATACAAGAGAATGAAGATTTTCGGTACTGTTGCGAGTGAGCCTGTAATAAGAGCAAAGTCAAGAATTATTACTCCCTGAATAAGGATCATTTTGCCGCCTATCATGTGTCTGGCCATTGTAAAATAGAAAATAATATCTTTAATTCCCGCTATTGCAAGGCCAAGTGAAAGGATTGCGACAATAACCATATACATTTCGTCTGATGGAAAGACAATGAACAATATTGCAACTGCCAGCATTACCAATCCAAACAGCACACCTTTTATTCTTTGAAAACCACTCATGTTAAACCCTCTTTTTGAATCAAAATCTTCGTAACATCAGTAAGCCTTTTACTTTGTAATACCGGCAAGCTTATTGTCTGACCTCTGTATTGCCTCTATTACCATGCCCTTGTGAGCCATCGCGCCCCTTGTGAATCTGCCGATAAAAGTATCATCCTTCTTAGAACTGCCTGCATATTCAGCAAAGTACTTATCGATTTTATGATCTTCTATCTTCTGTCCCGACAAGTCTTCTCCGAAGGCCTTCCAGTCTTCGCAGGCAATGACCTGTCTCTTTTCGATAATTCCCTTTATTCTGTCCAGATAAGGCTCTACTGCCTTAGTGTCATATTCCTCTTTCAGGAAGTAAGAAATATCTCCCCTGATGTACTTCATTGCCTGGATCATCTGAGTGAAGGCTTTCATATAATCGCTTGGATTATCCTTAATGAGCTCTTCATATTCTCCCCAGGCCGGAAGATATTTATATCTTACAAAGCTGTAATCCGGAAGATGTCCTGCTCTGCCATGACCAAGATTCATGATGGAATTTTCATTGGTCTGATACAGGCTGTTCGTGTAAATGCTGTTGTCAAGATCATCCGGTGTTGATGTCTTGTGAACAAATGTTATCTGCTTTTCTCTATAGCCATCTCCCTCAGGGAACAACTCATAGAAGTAGTAGTTTGTATTGTTTATTACAAGAGATGGTGTTCCCGCAAAATTGCTGTGTGCCCAGGTATCTGCAAGAACGTGCATTGCAATGCCAACCGACTCTAAGGGTTTTCCTTTTGCGAGCTCAACGGTTTTTAAAACAAGATCTCCGTTGGGTCCGCAGACCAATCTGTACTTATCAAGATATCTCTTGGAACATCCCGGCTTATTTGCATACAAGTCTCTGGGCAGAAAATGGAATGAAGACCATATTCTTGTAATATCCTGTAGTCCCACCGGATCGGTTCTTGCATCCATAAGCTCAAGCTGCATCTGTGTGGTAGCCGCATCTGAGGGTCCTTTAATCTTTGCAAGCAGTGTCCTCGTGCACAAATCTACAAACTGAGCACTGTAAGCTACCAGAAGGCTCTCCTCATGGTCATAGCCTGCTAAAAATGCTGCGCAATATGTAGCATAGTAATGAAAATCTTCCTGCATAATTATTCGCTCCTCATCTATAAATGCGTATTTACTGTCTCAGGTTTTTAATCTTTCGGGTTGATATTACAACAGTTCCCAGAATATAAATGGCGGTTATATCAACAATAATTGAGGCTATGGTGGTCTCGATGTTCTCAAGATCTTTGATCTCATCAACATAGCTAAGCATTCCGAGAATTGAAACAACCAACAGAATCACTGCCCAAACGAAATATCCCTTTTTATAAGGCATTCCCTTAGCAGCCCTTGAAGCGTTAATGCCAATATAGTAATGAATAAGGAATATAAGTGCTGTTATAAGAAACAGTACGGCAATAACTCCTATGAGAACACCAATTGCAATGCCCTGTTCCTCTTCCGTTACTTCACTTAACATCTCAGCGGTGGCATCCTTCATATTCATCATGACTTGCATGATAACCTTCAATACATCCCATGCACCGAGTATTATTACTCCCAGTCCGCACACATTCAGATTGTCTTCATAACGCCTTAGTAAAGAACTGTCACTATTCATATCTTTTTCCTTTCTCACAACATTTTATATGTAAAAAAGTTTAGTTATCATATATTATTTACTATTCTCCCCACATATATGATTTTACAATGAGGGGGGGAATGAATACTATTAAATCAAAATAAAATATCTATATATCGTTAGTTTATATTTATGTTCATTTATTCGGTTTAAATTATATAACTTGACTTTGTGCTACAAATTCAATATTTTCAGACGGCGCACATAAAATCATAGATAAACAAATTGACTAATTATGAGTTGGACAGAGCGCTGATTAAATAAAATCATCATCATCATCGTCATCACTATCCTCTTCTTCCTCGGAAGAATCCGTAGATGAATCGCTTTCGTCTTCGGATCTTTGCATTCCTTCATAATTGAACGGTGAACCGATACCATTTTTATCAAAGAGGATTTTGATTTCTCTAAGCACGGCTCTTGCGGCCTTCCTGGAATATCTGGGTATTACGTAAAGTCGTATTCTTAGCATTACGCAACCATCTTCAATTGCATTGACGCCCTCGTATCTTAAAGGCTTTACAAGCCCGACAATATTTTCTGAAATTTTTGGAAGCTCTTCTTCAAGCAGTTTTTCAATCTCCAAAAGATCAAGATCGTATGCGATGGGGAATTTTACTACCTCTTTGGCCACTTCACCATTGCAATTAATGACATCCTTTATCGATGAATTGTTGAAGATCTTGGTATCTGCATATGAAACAACTTTCGTGGAGCGTATTCCTATCTCCTTAACTATTCCACCCCAGCCTCCTATAATTACATAGTCACCGATTTTTAAGGTTCCCTCAAATATGATGAAGATACCGGCAATTATGTCATTGACCAGGTCCTTGGCACCAAAACCTACCATAAGAGACAGCACTCCTGCTGATGCCCATAAAGTCCTGGTATCTACGCCAAACTTCGCCAGTCCCATGTATAGGAAAAGCAGAGCAGCTGCATATTTAATGGCATTTTTAAAAAGAAGCAGCATTGTTTCCGTACGCAGATCCGTTATCCTTGCTATGCTGTATAGTATCTGATTAAGCAGCTCCTTAAATACATACAATACACAGAAAAGGAACAGGCAGTAGGAAAATGAAAAGAGATTTAGTCCCTCATCCCAGTTTCCAAGGAGCACATATGCAAATCCATCCAGCCTTCTGGTATCCACTCCCGCCATAATTACCAAAAATTCATATGCAATCAGCAGGGAAGAAAATACCAGTAATATGCGGTAGATTATCTTTTTTATACGCATTTCGGGTGGCTGCTTATTGACAGGTATTGTGCTCTGATTCTCCCATCTTTCTTCGAAGCCAAACTTTTCCTGAACCTTTATAATGTCGTTAAGAGAATTAAAAATCGCAGTGCCTGCATTTCCATTATTTGCTCCGCCTTCTTCAGCTGCCTTTGATTCAGTGTTTTCTATATTCTTAAAGATTCTCTTATAGGCAAATATAGCTATCAGCACAATAAGGATGCATGTAACCATAAAGAAAGCCGCCATCTTCAGTGAAATGAAAAAGACATTGGTGTTATCAGTGCTTTTGCATATCGGCATCAGATACAGGTCTTCTGTTTCGCTTATTCCGGCATAATATGTATCACCATTTATGATTTCAATTCCGTTATAATCTCCTCTTATTTCCTCTACATCCAGTCCGATATCCTCAACGCTGGCATTTTCATAGCCCAGCCCTGTAGTTGCAGCAATTGTCATATCATCCTTGTTTATAGCCAGCGCATACTTAGGAAGTCCTATTACCATGTTGTCCAGAACAGTTTGTACATCAATAGGACCAATAAGCCGCTCTCTGAGCGAAGGATCAATTGCAACCTGAACAAAGCCATCCGCAAGATCATTCTCATCACGGATGCTGACGCCTATATACTGTTTATATTCTCCCTCTGATTCGTCATCCCGGGGATCCTGAATAACATAGTCCGTTCCATCCAGCAGGGTTCTGAATGCATATGACTGGTCATCAGGATCATTACTTAAAACGAAATGATCATACGGCGAGTTTGTGACCATGACCTTACCGTTTTTATCAAAGACATAGATGTATTCCACATCCAGATCTTTAGCATATTCTGCAAGGTCTTTTCGAGTAACGTTGTTCTTACCTTTTGATAATACGAGTTGCGCAGCCAGCCGGCACTGGTCAAGATACTGAGAATCCAGCCACTCGGAAAGCTCTTTTCGATAGTCCCTGTAGGTATTTAAGGTCTCCACTGCCACCCGGGCATGTTGGTTCATGGTAGCAAGATCCCCTGTCATTGTGGACATTTCCTGATAATACCAGATGGTAGAAAAGTAAATAACAACAGCGATAAGCGTGCAGGATATTATCTTGCGTCTGAAATTCTTATTATCATATTTTTGCCAGGCGAAACAAAAACCAATATAGCGAACTATAACCCATCCAATAATATAGAAAATTAAAGTTGCAAAAAAGCACCTGAATACTATAAAGGAAATTGCCTGACGAAGTGTCTCTCCGCAAATAATATACGTGTCCCTATAAGAGAAGGTTGACCCGATTATCCCCTCATCCATAGAGGCTGATAAACTCTCAAGGTCGAGATTTCTATCCAATATTTTAGCAGGAATAAAGAACCCATATTCGTTAGCAATATCTTCTTCGGTAAGCTTTCCGCTCATTTCTTCCAAATCCGGAACATCCAGTTTATCAGTGTCGCCAAAGACCAGTTCCAGTTTTGAACCTATAAACGTTTCATCAGGATGCGCCAGAATTGTCAGGTCGTCCTTTGAGACAACAAGAACATGCCCGCCTCTTCCGACACGGAGCTTTGTGACCCTGTTCATCCATGAAAGTGTATGCTCAATAACACTTTCTACACTTTCTTCATCCGTTTCTGTCCTGTCATAAAGCGCATCCTTATTGTGTTTATATATATCTTCGCGGCTCTTTTCCAGCTTTGCATTGATTTCTCTTAGTGCATCTTCATTTTCCTGAAGTTGGGGAAGTATTTTTGAAACCTGAATAATGGCACGATTTACCTGCGGTATCAATTTCGTTTCCATATCTTTAAAGAAAAACATAAATGATACCACTGAAAAAACGATAGTTGCAATGATCAGAATTATGTGCATGCTTAGTTTTGATAGTCTTATTGTAGCTTTCGTTTTAGATTTCTTTGTATCTTTCATGGTATCCCCCTTTGAAAGATAGTGCCAAGGTCGAAGTAAAAAATAGAAGTCAATTTAATGATACAATAGTTACAATTTACCGTTTATAAAAAAAGGGAAAATATTATTAAAACTTTGTTTATTCTAAATCTTGTATCTCTACGATTAGTAGAGCACAATGTAGCGCCAGGGTATAGTCACTTTCCTAAGCGTAGGGTTACAATAATAATGTATCCGACTTACGCTATAGTTGTAACCGATAACCTGTGGATAGGAGGCTTTTATGCTTGATCAGACAAAAACGGGAATGTTCATATGCGATCTGCGAAAGGAAAAGGGGCTTACACAAAAACAACTGGCTGATGAAATTGGCGTTAGTGATAAGACTATTTCAAAATGGGAAAACGGTCACGGAATGCCGGACACCTCAATCATGCCCGATTTGTGCAGAGTTCTGGAGATAAATATCAACGAGCTCTTATCCGGCGAGCACCTGACCACAGAGAATTATAACGGAAAGGCGGAAGACAATATGGTAAAGCTAATTAAGAACAGTGAAGATGAAAAAAAGAAGGAACAAGGCAGAGTCATCGGCACCATTATAGGGCTTTTTCTTTTAGTACTGTTTCTGTATATCATAATCCTGGTATCATCAGGTGGTTCAAATCAGGTGTTGTGGTTTCTTGACGCACCATCTTTAGTGGCAGTACTTGGTTTTCAACTTATAGGGCTTGCAGCATCAGGGCAGTTCTACAATTTCTTCAGAGGCATCAAAATTACTTTTGCCCCTAAATCAGTTCCTTCGGAAGAACTTCCGGCATTGGCACAGAGATTAGAATACGCTGTCGGTTTTGGAATAAGACTCACTATTCTTGCAGGAGCAATCTCCAGTCTCATTGGTTTTGTTCTTACTATGCAGAATCTCTCCTCCCCCGAAACCATCGGTCCGACTATGGCAGTATGCGTATTAACGCTGTTTTACGCTTGTCTTATAGCACTTTTTATGTACGTGATCAAAGGACGTCTGCACAGAATAAGCGAGAGCTGATCAAGATACTATCCCATATAGAATCCATGTAATCAGCTTTAGGAACAGACTCAAACACATCCTCGATTGGCTGTCCACACAAGCATTTTCCTCTTTTACCGATTATAGTAAAATGGGCTGCCAGATCCTTATTTAAGTACTGCTGTAATATTCCATCTCATCGCACTTATGGCCTTTACAGAAATATACAATCACTATTGCCACTGCTACAATAAGTGCCTTGCATGCATATGACACATAAACGTTCCCTTCCGTAAATAACTGCGAGCATACATTTATCAAAGAATGAGTCATTACGCATAACCACAGATTCTTCGTCTTTGTGAACAGTGCAGACAGGATAAAGCAATTTGTAATAAGACCTATCAAAAACGGCAAGGCATCAATATCCGAAATTGTTCCCTCTATGAAAAAATACAGGAAATGCCATATGCCCCATGCCACAAACGTAAGTGTTGTCGCTAATACATAATTGATCCGTTCCTGCAATACAGGTTGAAATAAATATCTCCAGCCTATTTCTTCGATACCGCCAAATGCAATATGCTTGAAAAACATGATTATCGGCAGATACCAGGCACTCACCACAATGCTTCCACCAAATACAAAAGGTAAGAAATCCAGAAAAATAAAGAACACCATCAAAAGATAATTCTTATAGCTCTGTTTTATCCTAAAGAAATCTGATAAAACCGTCTTTATCGTTGATTTACGATACCTGATTGAGATTATGGTTCCCCATAAAGCAGACGATATGCCGCCAACAGTGATAGCAGCCAATCCGATTGGGGAAGTGTAATTTACAGTCAATCCACTACGTCGAAGTAAATAAACTGCAATGCAAACTATTACTATTTGTCCCAGTGTTCCCAGCATATATAGGAACAGTGCTTTTAATCTTTTCATATAATACTTTTTACCTAATATACTTGCGAACTTTGAAACCAAGCTTCTCTTAATATAATCGATGCATTTCTCCTAGCTGACTGTGCCTTATAAGCATGCTCATATCTGTAGTATAAGAAGATTATACTATGCCTGCCCTGGTGTAAAATACCACCAGGTATTTAGTTGACGTCCATTTTTCTTCATGAATCCATACTTTCTTTTGCACTGTTGATAAGCCCCAGAAGTCCCGCCTCCTTAATGAGAGCTATTCCATGGAATTCATCTCCGAGGACGATAAGATTGTCGCCTGTTTTAATATCAAAGATTTTTCTAGCCTTGGAAGGAATGACAATCTGCCCCTTATCTCCCACTTTAACCATTCCAAAGATATGTTTTCCTTTAGGCGGTATAGCATATCCCAGGTTGTCAGAATCATTCTTTTCATATGAGATAAGGTCGTCCATGGTTACACCAAAGAGGTCTGCCAGCCTCTTACATCTCTCTATATCCGGCAGTGACTCTCCGGTTTCATATTTAGAAAGCGTCTGTCTGGATACTCCTATCTTTTCTGCAATATCCTCCTGTGACAGGTTATTAAGCTTTCTTAATTCCATAAGGTTATCTGCAAAACTCATTCTTTCTTCTCCTTTTTTATACCCAGAACACACAACCTTATGAAAGGTATACGGCTCATGATTTCATACAGAATGTAGGAGCCTGCAAATGCTGCTATTGCAACCAGCAGATATACGATGATGGGCGCAAGGGACGGACATAAAGTATGCAGATACCATCCGCTGACCGCTATCATCAGATAATGGAAAACATATAGGCCCCATGACTTTTTACACATCCATTTTGCGAAAGCATTCGTGGAATTGCCCCATTTTTTCATGAAGGCAAGTATACCGAGAGTTCCAAACCATGCGTATACATTGCACATGATTGTATCCAGAACTACGTGCTCCGGATATGGCTGACCTTTATATAAAATCACGAAGGCTACGCAGGATGCGAGGGCAAGGATGCTTAATAGCAGCCAGTTTTTGCCAAGTCGATCCATCACTTCGTCATGAGACAGTACAAAGTATCCTATCAAAAATCCCAGTCCGTAGATACCGAATCTGTATACCACTATTATCGGTGTGTTAAGTATCTGCGCTGCTCCGTATACGGGTATGACAAGAAGTATAACTATCAGAAGATTGGCCTTGCCACAGATATTATAGAATCTGTCTTTTTCAATTCTTCTGATCAGTACCAGTATCAGGCTAAAGAGCCAGAGCATCTGTATGTACCACAGAGGGCCTGAGCCGCTGACTGCCATTATCAGAAAAAGGATTGGCATTGGTACATTGTTCATGGAACTAAATGCTCCGGATATCAGCATATTGTAGTATCCAAGAACCCAGCCGAAAACCAGAAGACCGACTGTTGATGGCACAAGATATTTTCTCGTCCTTACTCTGATAAATTCCTTCTCTGTCCGTTTAACCAGTTCATATCTGGCTGACATGCCGGATACCACAAACAGAAGTAACATGAACCACGGATATACAATGTACTGGTATGTATCCTGGGGCTGATGTTCACTGAAAGGTCCGATGATTCCATACTGTGTCACGCCGTTGAATATGTAAATTACATGATAGATTACAACCAGCACCACTGTTATCCAGCGAATATTATCCAAGTATGTCTTTCTCATATTTATACCACCTTTGCCAATTATTTTAACATTTTTCTTAATCATAAAAAAGTAAGCTCCGCCTGTCTACCAAGCAAAGCTTACATGTATTGCTATCTTTTGTTAAATTTGGTTGCAACCGCCTTCATGACCTTGGATTTCCTTGGCTGACGCAGTATCGAATCCGTAAAGCTGTGCTGCTTTGATTAAAAGATCATTTTTCATCATATGACTAACATAATCCTTTATATCTACTTTTACATTAACATGGTGCTTTGCTTCATGAAGTTTTGACAATAAGCACTACAGTTTCACAGGAACGTGTATACGGAAACATGTCAACAGGTATAATTCGCTTAGCCCTGTATCCGTTTTTTGTAATATACTCAAGGTCTCTCGCAAGTGAATCAGGACTGCAGGAAATATAAACAATTCTATCAGGATTAAGCTTGAACATGGAGTCCATGAAAATTTCGGTAGAGCCTGATCTTGGCGGATCCATGAACACTACATCCACGTGCTCACCTGCTTCAGCCATCTGCACCATAAATCTGCTCGCATCATTTTCATAGATATCTATATTCTTTATTTCGTTCATTTTTGCATTTATTCTTGCATCACGAACTGCATCTTTATTAAGCTCAACACCGATAACCTCAGCAGCATGAGGGCTTGCGATAATACCAATCGTTCCCACGCCGCAATAACAGTCAAGGACAGTTTCTTTTCCTGTAAGCCCCGCAAGTTCAACTGCCTTGGAATAGAGTTTCTCTGTCTGTACAGGGTTAACCTGGTAGAAGGACTTGGGAGAAATCTTGAACTTCATTCCGCATACTGTGTCATAGATAAATCCCGGACCGTAAACAGCCTTCTCCTTATCTCCGAGTATCATGCTGGTATGCTTATCATTGACATTTATTACAATAGTTGTTATTTCGGGATGTTCCTTTAAAAGTGCCTTAACAAAATTATTCTTGGATGGAAGGATTGGTGATGTAAGTACCAATACCACCATGATTTCTCCGGTGTTATGTCCAACTCTTATGAGAACATGTCTGAAAAGTCCATAGCCATTGTCCTCATCATAGGTCTTTATCTTAAAGGATTTAAGCAGGTTGCGTATAGAAGCTATGATCGCATCAGCCTTTTCGTTCTCAAGATAACATGCATCGACGGGCACAACATCATGTGTGCCCTCCTTGTAAATTCCGGATAAAGGATTGCCCTTTCTGTCATGCGTAAACACTGCGTGTACTTTACATCTGTAGTGATCAGGATGTTCCATCTCAATAAAAGGCTCAACCTTACCGAATGCACCAAGAAGCTCTTCTTCCCTCTTGTGCTTTCTCTTGATCTGTTCCCTGTAGGGAACATCAATCATCTGACAGCCACCACATTTTTTTGATACAGGACATTTTCCCGGAACCGTTTTGGAAGAATTTTTTATTTCGGAAGCAGTCTTCTTTCCTGCATATGATTTTTTATCAGCAGTTTTTCCCTGTCCTTCATATGTTTTCTTCCCGGGAGCAGTCCGTTTTCCGGCATATGTTTTTTTGTCTGCAGTAGTTTTATTTCTTACAGACTTATTTCTACCTGTATCTGTTTTTTTTATGTTTGCACTGTTCTGAGTGTTTTCTTTTCTCATTTCTATCATTCCTTATCTATAATCGTACCTGAGTGCTTTCAGCTTTTGCACATTTCTTTAGTCTCAAAAACCTCCGGCACTACCGGAGGTCTTAATCACTTATCCAAATGTTTCTGTTACTTTTTCTTTGGTTTTCCTTTATTTGTTTTACTTCTGTTGCCTTTTCTGTCGAAGTCTCTTACCTTAACATCCTCAAGACCGGAAACCAGTTCTCTGGCACGTTCAATGTCAGCCTTGTTGATTCGAACAGTGCATAATATCTTATCTCTGTCGCCACCAAAAATACGCTGCAGTAAGCTCTTCTCCTGCCAGTCAATATAATAAGAGATCCGGTTCTGTAAGAAACGATCTTCTAATATCTTCTTGCTCTCTTTGCTGTAAACCTTGCAAAAGGAAACTTCATTATTAAATACCTGATCAGTTTGAATTATTGATGACATAAACCTATCTAAAGCCTCTTTCTGAAAATAAATATTCAACTCATTTTACAATAACGTTGTTATATTTGTAAACCAATTATATTGTGGATTTCGAAAAAACGAGCATTTTTACACATTCTTCATTTTATTAATCATCTTTTCATTTGAACATTTGCAATCTGCGGTGTAAAAATAAATTAGAGGTATTATACACACAGCACGGAAGCTGGTTGTTCCCGGGAAGTATTTCCCGCAGATCAAAGGAGTGATTTATATGGGAATAAATGTAAATATGGATTATTCCGCTTTATTCAGTAGTCTGCCCGGAGGAAGCTCCTCTAATAACATGATGAATAACCTTTCGTCCATGCTATCCGATTACTCATCTATAAAGAACGGAAGCTATGGAAAACTGGTTTCAGCATACTATAAAAAAATCGGAAACGAAGGTCAGGACTCTGCTAAAGAAACAGAGAAATCATCAAGAAGCACAAACACGGACACTCAGAAATCAAATGCTGCTGAAAAAAAGCAGTATTCAGCAATTTCTTCTAATGCCAAAAATGTTGCTTCAGATATCGAAAGACTCACCAAAACCGGTGACAATTCCGTATATGGCAAGTCATGGCAAACAGTAACAGATGAAAATGGCGAGGAATCAAAGGTTTATGATTACGATCAATCAAGGATTTCAAACGCTGTTTCAAGCTTTGTGAAAAGTTACAACACCCTGGTTGATTCGGCAGCAGGTGTTTCCGATGTCACTACAAGTACCAGAGCCGATTATTTGTCAAAGATAACAAAATCCTACAAGGATGAGCTTTCCTCTATCGGAATTACCGTTAAAGATAACGGAAAATTATCGGTTGATAAAGATGCTTTAAAGGCCGCAGGTGCAGAGTCCATTCAAAATGTGTTTACTCAAAAAGCCGGTTTTGGATATAAAGTATCCCAGGCCGCAACAAGTCTTGAAACCTCTGCTTCACGTGCTGCATCAAGCTCCTCAACCTATTCGAAATCGGGATTTATGAATTCAGACTTTTCATCAATAATGGATTCTTTCATTTGATGAAAAGTAACCGTTCGCCGAAAGGCGTACTTAAAAATAGCCGCCGCACTCAGTCTTTGTACTGATGCGGCGGCAGTTTTATTTTTGAAATTATTCACCTGCTATTTCTTCAACTTTGTCAGCATATTTTACTCTGTATATTCTCCGAAGTGATTCGTTTATTCTGTCCTCGGAAATAACTCCGTTCTGAACTGCTGCAAGAACTCCCTGATAGCTTTCAGCAAAGTTTTCCGGTAGGAATATCATATCCGCACCGGCCTGCAGTGCTGCAACAGCAGCATCAGCAGAAGAATATCTGTCTGCAACATCAGAAAGTGAATCGGTAATTATTATTCCGTCATAGCCAAGCTGTCCTCTTAAAACGTCCTGTATAACGGTGGAGCTAAGGCATGATGGTGTATCATCTCCTGTAATTCCGGTTGAAGGAGCGGTACATACCATGATCATACTTGCACCGGCATCAATTCCTGCTCTGAAAGGAGCAAGCGCATCAGCCATCCCCTCTAAGGAATTACCGCTGTTTACTGTTTCAGGGAAAAACTGAAGACACGCAGAAACTCCAAATGTCTGAAGTCCCTCAACAGTTTTTCCAACCATTGCTGATACAAGCTTTGGATCTGTTCCGAAAGAATTACCGGAATCCGACAGATTGGCATTTACACCAAGGTTCATGTTAAAGCCATAGGCATTGAGATAATCAGCTACTTTTGATGCAGTATTGTATGCTTCATCAGCATTGCCGGATGCTCCAAGCTCTGAGGGTGATGCGACCGGATCAAGAGAAAGCGCATTAGCTACAATACTTTTTTCTCCTCCAACCTCAACAGTAGACATAAACAAAGGATATTTGCTCATAGATACGGTAGTACTGAGCATATCTTTAATCTGGCCGGCATCCTTTATGTTTTTGGATACATACAGAAGGCCACCTACCGCATAGCTATTGAGTGCTTCCTGAGTTCCGGTTCCGGCCTTGACTACAGCGTCTGAACCGGTAAGCTGTTCAGGTGATACCATGAACAATCCCGCTACCCTATCCTCCAAAGGCATCTCGGAAATACAAGTATCAACTATATTATCGAGCATGGAATCACTGTTTAATACTTCGGTGTCAGTTACACTTTCGTCAGGTGATTCAACAGCTGCAGGCAGGGCATTTACTTCCTTTGCCTCCGCAACAGTCTCCTCAACCTCGGCATTATATGCTTTCACAGCTCCAATAATCTTATTTACAGAAAAAAATGCGCCGGAAGCAACTGATACTCCTAATATACCTGTTATAGCATATGCTGTTATCTGTGCTCTAATCCTGCGCTGTCTTCTTAACTCTCTGCGAACATCTCTTTCAGAACCGCCATTATTATTCATTTTATCTTCCATATTTCCTCCCCAATGGAAAATTCCCCTAAAAACTTAATTAAAGTATATCATACACATGATACAAGTTCTACCATAAGAAAAAGATTTTACCACAAAATATTGTGGTAATGTCACAACTTAATTTTTAAGAACACAGGTCAGGATTACAACTTTTTTACATAACATAGAAAAGCATAAGGGCGAATGCATTTCCGTTTATACATTCGCCCTTACGCATAATCAAATTGTGATTCGTTGTCCAATGGACTTACCTCCAATTTCTCAACTCTGCCCTTTCCATTAACCTTTGCACTCGTATGCTGTGACGGCTAGTTCGACGACTATGCATTCGCCACTATGTCATGTACTAAAGCTCGTTGTGTTGGATATTCACTATTGTTTGAGGTGTTACTTTAATTGTTCGGCGGACTATACCTTCCTTTCCGAAAAAACTAAAACTAAGATTTAGAGCTAAAACTTAAGTTCCCTTTGGACCGTACCTCCATTTCTTTCAGCCTCGATACTGAATACTTTGAAAGAAGTTCTCTCTTTCTCTTATCTTTAAACGTAGTATACATAGGTTTTTATTAATTGTCAATACATTTTTTAAATTATTTTTCTGTATTTAGATTATTGCGTTAATTAATTTTGGTTTTCTGATAAATTGTTTTAAATAGGTATAATTTATATACAATTCAAAATACCGTTTTTACTTCTCGATATTCAGAATAAAATTGCATAAAAAGTGCCCTTACTCTATAACTTGAGTAAGGGCAGCTGCGTACTACAATATATTGTTTAAATTAGCGGATATTTTGCAGTTAATTCTTTGATTATTGCTCTGGCTTCGTCGTTTTTCTCACCTTTGTTCTTAATAACTATGGAAATTGCTTCAGCAATTTTGTCCATATCATTTTCATCCATTCCGCGTGTTGTAACGGCAGGTGTACCAAGTCTGATTCCGCTTGTTACAAAAGGTGACTGCTTCTCGTTAGGAATTGTGTTCTTATTTGCTGTGATGTGTGCATCGTCAAGCCATGCTTCCACATCCTTACCTGTAAGATCAAAATTTGTGAGGTCGATCAGCATAAGGTGATTGTCGGTACCACCTGATACGATCTGAATTCCTCTGCTCATAAGTCCTTCGCTCAGTGCCTTTGCATTTTTTACAACCTGCTCAGCATAAGTCTTAAACTCAGGAGAAAGTGCTTCCTTGAAGCATACAGCCTTTGCTGCTACTACGTGTTCAAGAGGGCCTCCCTGAATTCCCGGGAAAACTGCCTTGTTAAACTTATATTTATCCTGTGCCTCCTGGTTCCAGAGAATAAGTCCGCCTCTGGGTCCTCTAAGTGTCTTATGTGTTGTTGTTGTAACAACGTCTGCATAAGGGAATGGGCTTGGATGAACGCCTGCTGCAACAAGTCCTGCAATGTGTGCAATGTCAACCATAAGAACAGCTCCGCAAATGTCTGCTGCCTCACGGAATTTTGCAAAATCAATTGTTCTGCAGTATGCTGATGCACCTGCAATGATAAGCTTAGGCTGATGTTCCTTGGCAAGTCTCTTAACTTCTTCGTAATCGATGAAGCCATTTTCATCAACACCGTAAGCAACTACATTGTAATATGTTCCTGAAATATTAGCCGGGCTTCCGTGTGAAAGATGTCCTCCCTGGCTGAGATTCATTCCAAGAATTGTATCGCCGGGCTTAAGAAGTGCAAACTGAACGGCAAGGTTAGCCTGCGCTCCGGAATGAGGCTGAACATTTGCATAGTCACAATGGAAAAGCTCTTTTGCTCTCTCTCTTGCAATGTTCTCAACCTTATCAACAACCTGACAACCACCGTAGTAGCGTTTTCCCGGTAATCCTTCTGCATATTTGTTGGTAAGTGGGCTGCCCATAGCTGCCATTACAGCCTTACTGGTCCAGTTTTCAGATGCGATCAATTCGATATGATCGTTCTGACGCTCCATTTCTTCAACAATCAGAGACGCAATGTCCGGATCAACATTTCTTACTTCATCCAATGAATACATACCTGCATTTCCTCCGCTTCGATAATTTGACGTTTTAATGTGTTAAAGCAATTTTGTGATGTATCATAGCATATATTAATTGGAGTGTCAAAAGATTGTTTAAAGTTACTGTTTATTTTCGCAATCATTATTTTTTGATATACTTTTATTGATATATTTTCAATAATCCGGAGTTATCATATGTTTTATTGTATTGTAAATCCCTCTGCCAGATCAGGGCATGGAAAAAACATCTATAATTTATTTGAAGAAAAGTGCAAAGCATTGGGTAAACCTTATAAGGTTATCTTTACAAAAGGGCCCGGACATGCCATGAATGTTGCAAAAAGGCTTACCGAAGAAAAAGCTGAGGATGATGCCTCTTCCAAAAACAGTCCGGAAGCCGATAGTCCTTTAAACATTGTCGTCATGGGCGGCGATGGTACGATAAATGAGGTCATTTCCGGCATCCAGAATTTTGATAAAGTTCGCCTTGCGGTCATTCCTCTAGGTTCCGGCAATGATTTTGTAAGAGATCTTGGTTTACCTAAGGATCCCGAGGTATTGATCGATCGGATCCTCAAAGATGAGGTTGTAAGAAAACTGGATATAGGTAATGTTCACTACGATCATATGACAAAAACCTTTTCAAGATTGCATGATGAACGTATTTCAGAGGACAGGCGCTTCGATGTCAGCGCAGGGATCGGATTTGATGCCGCAGTATGTGAAGAAGCACTTTCATCAAACACCAAAAACAAGCTTAACAGGATCGGACTCGGCAAGCTGACTTACGGTATTATTGCTATCAGGCAGATACTTCACGCTGATCAGCCTTCCTGCGATATTGAGACAGATGACGGCAAGCATATTCACATCGATCACCTCATCTTCGCTGCCGCTATGATACATGCATACGAGGGAGGCGGCTTTAAGTTTGCGCCGGATGCGGATTATCAGGATGGTTATTTCGACCTGATAGCAGGTGGTGACCTTACCAAAAAGCAGATATTCAAAACTCTGCCCCTTGCATATTTCGGAAAGCATTACGGACTTCCCGGAATCTATCATATAAGAGCAAAAAAAATCATGATAAAGACTTCCATTCCCATGTGGGTTCATACCGATGGCGAAGTTTTACTAAAATCAGATTCTATTACTTTAACCTGCCATCATAAAAAGCTCAGTCTTTTATCGTGAAAAATTACTAGAAATTTATACTTTTTTTATGATTTTTGTACAGTTTTTCATTTGATAAAAGATTTCCGCCGCTGTATAGTAGAAAGCGTAGTAGTTATGCGTTTTTAACGAAATAAGGTGAGAATTTTTATGGAAAAAAGAACATCAAAATGGTTTGACAAGCCTTGGACCAAAGAAAGACTCGAGGTCACCATCAGATGCCTTATACCGGTTATCATTTACGGTTTTGTTTACCTCACATGGTTCTTTCATTTGGAAAACACAAAGCAATTACATTATACAGAGATACATGCGGCTTTAGATGATAAGATTCCGTTCCTTGAAATTTTTATCATACCCTACCTTGGTTGGTTTGCGTATTGTGCATTCTTTTTCTTTCTGTTCCTGCTTATGTATGACCTGGAAGACTTTTTCAAGAATGCAGCATTTTTCTTTACAGGAATGACGTTGTTTTTGATAATATCATCCATCTGGCCTAACATTCAGTACATGAGGCCTGCTGTTATGCCAAGAGATAACATCTTTACCCAGATGATCACGCATCTGTATCACACTGATACGCCGACAAACCTTTGGCCCAGTATCCATGTGTATAATGCAATCGGTACACATCTGGCAGTGATGAATTCAAAGCGTTTTTCAAAATGGCTTAAGAACAGTTCACTTGTCTTCTGCATATTGATCATCCTTTCAACGATGTTCATTAAGCAGCACTCGGTAATCGATGTACTTGGCGGTATAATCTTTGCGACAACTACCAATCTTGTAGTTTACAAGAGCGAATTGGTTGTAAACGCTTATCATCGTTACATCGAAAAAGAAAAAGCAAAAAGAGCTATGCAATAAAAAATATGGCTATGTGCTTATAAGCACATAGCCATTTTTATTAGCAATTTTTTAATTAAAATTGTAAAGCTTCTGGGCAATCTTATAACCCGTGAGTGTAATCTTTCTTCCACCTTTACCAGGAAGGTAGACAAACACGCCTTCTATTCTGTATCTTAGCTTACAGTACAACAAAAGACTCTTGTTCTTTATGTACCTCATCAGCTCTTTTCTTCTTTCCAGGTTTTCTTTTGTTCCCGAAGCAATCATCAGTATTGTAGAAATTGCTGTTACTATCTCAAGGTAGTTGAACATATAATGATAGCGCTTTTTATTTGAGCGAATCATTCCAATGTTCTCAACATAGTAATCAACCATGATCTTGTTTACCCTTACCTGCTGATCAAGTCTTGAGATCATGATATTCTGGTTAACAGACTGGTCTTGTCTTCCTATGTAGTAGTAATAGAAGTTCACATCAAGATAATACATTGTCTTAACAAACGGAAGTGGATTGAAAACATATATATTATCCACGTAGAATGTATGCTCCGGAAGCTTTAAGCCGCAATCACGTAAAAGCTTTGTTCTGAAGATAACCGAATGCATCAGGAGGTAATGTCCTATACTGATCTTCTTTACATCATCCCATGTAAACAGTTCCTCAATAGGAAACATTCTGTTGTATCTCATAACCTTATGACGGTGCTCGCCCTCTTTGTTATATACAAAGTTGCTTATAAGGAGGTCAAGTCTCTCACTTCCGCCAACAAATTCCTCCAGGGTTGTCAGAATTTTTCTGTATGCTATTTCCTTAACCCAGTCATCACTGTCTACAACCTTAAAGTAGAGTCCTGTAGCATTCTCAAGACCTGCATTTACCGCAGAGCCATGTCCACCGTTCTTTTTATGAATTGCTTTACATATTGTAGGATATTTTTCCGCGTATTCATCAGCGATCATCCCGGTGTTATCCTTAGAACCATCGTCAACAATAAGTATTTCCACATCCTCTCCGCCAACAAGAAGAGAATCTATACATTTTCGCATATAGTCCTGCGAATTGTAACAGGGTATCGCTATACTAAGTAACTTCATCTTTTTTCATATCTCCTTCAAAAATCAAATTAACTGCGAAGTCTGGTAACCTCGAATCTCTGCTTTGTCAAAAGACACTCTCTGAGTTCACCGCATCTCAAATCGGGATCATCTCCCGGAATTTCGGTATCGATGGACATTGCCATAATATCTATCATATCATTAGTTACAATCGGTCTGATAAGATTCAATACTTCCAGCCTCTCTGAGGAACTTCCCGCATCAAGGAATCTGACAACAAGAGGATTCATTCCGAATTCTTCAGCCTCCTGCTCTATTGTACGATTCATATAATTAGGATTAAAATCATTCTCCTCTGTTTTTGCCGAATCGTTTTTCTTTATCGGTTCAGGCTTTATAACGTTGCTGTTTTTAGCCTCATCCTCTTTTGCTCTATCTGCTGTTTTCGGAGTATTATCTCTCTTCTCACCGATACCCAGTCCCTTCGGAATTTCAAAGTGACGTTTTGCCTCATCAGCTGCCTTTCCTTCATCAGGTACAAAAGGTTCAAACCTCATTCTCTGATCGGCATTTGGATACTTTGTCCTGTCTACCTCTGAAGTAAATTCCTTAAGTGGTCTGCAGTATACCGTATAGTCTCCGTACAGAGCCTGATACACAACCTGCTCCTCACCGGTATCAGCATCCCTTGCTATGGTTATGACCTGATATTTTCCACCTTTAAAATGTCTGTATAATTCCTGTGGTTTTGGTCTTAGCAAAATAAAAACCCTCCTCTATAAACTCATGTTTATATCTGACTACATGCTGTCGGATGTCCGTTTTTTATACTGCTACATACACAGAAGCCAATGCAGTCTATTAATATTACCATAAATCAGTTACGTATGGTACATTACCTCGAAGTAGATTTAACTATGATCATCTCAATACTTATAAACCTGTCGAGTCGTCCCGTCTTAACAGCTTCATCACTTGAAAGGCACATATCGATAGCATCCTTTAAGTCATTCATAGAATAGCTCCTCGACCAGCCAAGCAGCTTTTCTGCAACAAATGGATGTACTCCTACTTTTGATGCCACATCCTTTTTATTCATGCCCAGCTCTGCCATCTCTTTTGTCTGAAGAAGCTGGTTAAACTGCCTAAGTACGAGCGCAAGTATCTGTTCAGGTGCAGTTTTCAGTGCCAGGAGCTCATAGTAGATTTTCATGGCTTTAGCCTGGTCCTTTAAAACTATGGCATCAGTCATTTCAAAAATCCTGCTGGTCAGCCAGTTTGCACATACCGCATCTATATCTTTTTCAGTTATTTCATTTCGTTCGTAGCAATAGCTTACAAGCTTGTCCATCTCATGTACCATGTTGGACATATCTGTACCCACTCTGTTTATCAGATATGCTATTGCCCTTACGGAAATTGCTTTCCCCTCGTTCTTAAATCTGCCGGCAATCCATTTGTAAAGCATCTGCTCATCGGGTGTTTCGCAATTTATATCAAGTCCAACCTTGGATACGGCCTTATACATATCCTTTCGCTTATCCACTTCGGACTCCACGAACAAAAAGGCTGTTGTCCCGGATGGATTTTTCAGATAGTCAGCAAGTTCAGGGCAACCGTTTTTAAAAAAACCGCTATCCTCAATTACAATAACTCTCCTGTCGGCAAAAAAAGGAAGCGTCTCCGCCATATCAATTATCTCACCGGGATTAAGGTTATTACCTTCATATACCTGCATGTTCATGGCATCACCTATGCCAAGCAGAGCTTTTTTTAATTTGTCCCTGTTCTGCTTTCTAAGATATACCTCTTCTCCGTAAATCAGATAACACGGTCTGAAATTACCTGTCTGTATGTCTTCATTTATTTGCCTTTGCTTAGCCGGATAATCCGTAGTTTTTTTAGCAGCCATATTATCCCCTTGCTCCATAATCACAATATGTTGTATTATAACATAAATAGGCTCGAAATATGTGCTTTTTGAATCAGGCCTAAGTCATTTTGTGGGAGGAGTCAGTATGTTAAAACAGGTATCTATTTACGCTGAAAACAAAAAGGGGTGTTTTCAGAACATCACAGGAATTCTCAGAAAAAATGATATTAATATACTCGGATCTGTAACCAACGATTCTGCCGAATACGGTATTATCAGAATGGTTGTTTCCGATCCCGAAAGGTGTATTGATGTTTTGAGATCCGAGGGATATATTTGCAAAACCACTCATGTCCTTGGTATTGAATGTCCGGACGCAGTAGGTGCGCTTGATAATATCCTCAAATCATTATATGAAAGCAATATCAACGTCAACTATATTTATCTGTCATTTAACCGTGAATCGGGACTTCCTATCATGGTTATGCATACAGACGATGTATATGCTGTTGAGAACATACTCGTAAACAAGGGTTACAAATCAATTTAACTCTTTATGCGATATCTTTAATTTGTAATATCATTAGAATAGCTAAATATTCATAGAAAAAACGCAGACTCCCCAGTCTGCGTTTTTTGATAAATATTTATAAAATTCATACCTTACTTAACCTCTGCTCCGTGGCTAGCAGCTACAAGTCCGACTGCAAATGTCAATGAAATTGCTATCTCAATCCCCAGGATAAACTTATCTGACTGTGCCCTTTTCTCCCCAAGCACATCAGAATATTCATTGTCATTGCCACCATCCGCATTCTCTGCATTCCCTCCCTCGGAGGTCAAAACTGTCTGTACTTCTGTCCCCGAAGCATGCACAGAACCGGAGGAGCCCCAAGCTCCCAGCAGTAACACGAAGAGTAATATCGTTCCTGCGATAAATTTTTTCATTACTCACCTCGGTTTCTAACCCCTTCTCCTTAAATGATTATATAGGAGGGTCCGCGGTTTGTGTTTACAAAAGATGCATAATATAATTCAAAACTCGTACTTGACATTGCTCTCAATTAATGTATTTATACTAATCTTCGCAATTCAAAAATTAATCTATGAATGTTTTTATTTTTATGTCATTTTCGCCTACAGAGGCCGTTATAGCCCCTTTTTCCGCAGTTATATAGATTTTTGCGCCTATCTTTTCCAGTCTTTCTATGACTTCCTTATGCGGATGATTATATCTGTTATTAATTCCGCAGCTTATAAGCGCAACCTTTGGCTTTATAAGTTTAAGAAACTCTTCATCTGTTGTATATCTGCTTCCATGATGAGCCACCTTCAAAAGTGTAAGATTTTCGAATTCCTTTCTGTTTTCCTTGATATAGTTTCTAAGCTCTTCCTGGCCTTCGCCATCCACATCTCCCGTAAAAAGCCCACTGAATCCGCCCTTTTTAATATATAAAACCGTGGAGTATGCATTGGGCTTATCTGTAAGCATATTCTTCCTTGGTCCCAGACAATAAATCTCAATATCTCTGTTCCATAACATATCATCTCTACCTATATAGGATACGCTAATATCGTTTTCAACCGCTTTTTTTACAAGCTCACGGTAGCCGCTTCCCTTTGCGCTTTCATCAATTTCAGGCAAAACAAGATTCGCAATCTGCACACTTCCTCTGCTTTTTTTCATTTCATCAATAAGCTCAATTATTCCGCTTATATGATCCTCGTCCTCATGGGTCATTATTACCGCATCAAGCTTGCCGATTCCGTTGTAAGACAGAAATGGAATAATCTGATATTTGGCTAATTTCTTCTTTGATGTACTTCCGCCGTCAATAAGGTAATTAGCTGTTTTAGTTTCAATAACTATCCCGTCTCCCTGACCAACATCAAGCGTAGTTATCCGAAGATTTGGTCTTATTCTTACACACAAAACCAATAAACCGATAGCCAAAAACGCATACCTTACTCTTATGATCTGTCTTATTTTTTCTTCCTTCGCTCCTCTTGCTTTCAGGAAAAGTTGCACTTCTCTGCTTTTAAGTACAACAAACACTGTAAGAAAAAGCATATATACAAGGACCTGCCATATCTTTGCATGTCCCGCATACCATGTATTTCCCGGTAGTAAATTCCCTGCATCACAGCAAACGATAAACCATCTGATAATCAGATGACAACCAATGCCTAAGACAGAACCTAAGGGGATAAAAAAAGCGCCCATAAAGACACATAGAATTCCAAGAAGCAACAAAACAGACATAAGCGGAAGTATAAATACGTTAAGTACGACCGAGTAAATGGGAAAGGTATAATAGAAACTCATGTTTATGGGAAGTGTAACCAGCATTATGGAAAGACTGGCAGATATTATTTTCAGCCTGCCCTCTCTTACCACTTCGGGCATCGCAGGTAAAACATACCCTATTGCAATAACTGCTCCAAAGGACATCAAAAATCCACTGTGCATAATATACAAAGGCTGCGAACACAGTAACATGATACCTGATAATGCAAGTGCTGACAGCATATCATAAGTCCTGCCTATAATATCCGCACCAAGATGCACCATAAACATGATGATCGCTCTGAAAGCTGATGTGCTCATCCCGCACATTACTCCGTAAATATACATAACAATTATCGCCGGTACTGCAGCAGGAGCAATCCCGCTCCCTGCCTTTCTCAATAGTTTGTATAACGTCATTCCGATAATTGATATATGAAGTCCCGATACTGCCATGATGTGGATTATCCCATTTCTCTTAAAAGAATCCTTTATATCCTCATCCAATCCGTTTTTGTCCCCGAGAAGGACCGCCTTCATAACACCGGCATCTTCACAGCTTAAGGTACTGTCCAAAATACCTTCAAAATACATTTTTGCATCGAACAGTTTTTCCAAAAGATAGTCCTCTTTTCCTCCAATACCGAGAACTTCCGTATCTGTCAGACTATATTTAATTTTTAAAATTCTGTAATAATTATAGCTGTCAAACTCTCCGGGATTCCTGCTCCCGGAAAAATTCCTTACTTTCCCCCTGACCTTTACAGTGCATCCCAAAGGAAGCTTATACTCTGCATTATCCATGTAGAGCATAACCTTTCTGCCATCATCACCCGTTATGTAAACGATAAGCCTCTTTTCTCCTGAAACAGAACTTATCTTTTCTTCTTTTCCGCTTATGGTTCCGATTGTTGTGATCACTGCCCGATCATTGGGCAAAGAAACTTCTTCTGCAGGCAAAATCTGCAAAAGAAGAAAGACAGCCGCTGCAATTAATCCCCCTATAATGCTTAGCGGTCGTTTCATATATATTTAGATACCTTATAATGTAGCTGCTTATTGTCTTACTATATCAAGATTCCTCTCAAATACGGTACCGAGTGAAATCTTCTCCATAAAATTAACGTCAGATGAACCGTTTACAGACATCTGAACCTTATTGACATCAGCAGTCTCACAAATTGTATTAACAAGAGAATAGAGTGCAATCTTAGGATCGACATTACCGGTTCTGGTATTGATAGCAGAATCAAAGTCGACGTAGCACACACCGTCTCGTACAGACACAGAGTTAATCTTTGCCTGTGAGTTTAATGTAGGACATGCCAGATCAGTATTGGGTCCGTTTAACACCTGCTCAATAACAAGTCTTTGCATAAGGATATTACTGTTATATACAACAGTCCTATATACCGGAATCAGTTCCTGCCCATCCTCATCCGCAAAATAAAGAACAAGTTCAGCCTTCTCGTATGCATTTATCTCATTTCCGGCATTGTAAACAAAGTTGTCTGCAGACATATTACCAATCATGTTACCATTTCCATCAAGAAGCGGTGCTCCCTCAACAGTAAAAGTCACATACTCTACCCCCGGGATCTGGGTCAGGGTTCTGACCATGGCTGCCCTGTCGAGTATTTCGGTAGTCTTGTTTGCAGATGTATATGTACCAGCGAAATCCAGCGTAAGAATTCCTCCGTTCAAAGTATAAGAAAGAAGATTAACCGGTCCGTAAATCGGAGCTTCATATTCAAGCTTTTCAGGCATGGTTTTCATCTGAGTAAGAAGCTCATCTATTACCTGCGATGTATTTTCCAAATCTGAAGTAACTGAATAGTTCTGGAAAATTATTCCCGTCTCTTCCGAATT
This sequence comes from Butyrivibrio sp. AE3004, assembly GCF_000703165.1. Classification (NCBI taxonomy): domain Bacteria; kingdom Bacillati; phylum Bacillota; class Clostridia; order Lachnospirales; family Lachnospiraceae; genus Butyrivibrio; species Butyrivibrio sp. AE3004. The sequence goes on along the minus strand of NZ_JNLQ01000002.1, from coordinate 981,548 downwards.
CAGATAATACACCTTTATGTTGTTTGCTTCATCAGCCTCATCCTTGCTTGTGCAACCGGCCATACAGCCAAAAACGAGCATAAAGCACATTATTAAATTTGTGATCTTACCGAATGTAATTCTCATAGCTTTATCATTCCAATGACTGCATATAAATAAGAGGAATGCGAACCGTGAATGTGGTTCCTACATTTTCCTCACTCTTAACTTCAATTGTTCCTCTGTGCATCAGGATAGCATTATGCGTAATTGCAAGGCCAAGGCCCGTACCGCCAATCTCTCTTGATCTTGATTTATCTACTCTGTAAAATCTTTCGTAAATCTTATCCAGGCTATCCTCCGGAATTCCGATTCCGGAATCACTTACCTCACAAGTAAAATATTGGTGATCCGCATCAAGCTTTACTTTTACAAAGCCATCGTCCTTATTGTACTTTACAGCATTTTCAACAAGATTCATGAGGGCCAGCGACAGCTTTACCTCATCTATCTCTGCCGTAATTTCTCTTGTAGTCTCCAGTGTCAGTTCTATGTTATGCTTCCTTGCTATAGGTCTGACTCTCTTTAAAATAATCTCCATCATCTGTACTACATCGACAGATGTAATATTAAGCGGAGTTGCCTTCTTGTCCATTCTTACAAGTTCGAGAAGGTCATTGATAATCTGATTCTCTCTGTCTACTTCAGCAGCAATGTCCGCCATGAAATCCCTGTATACTTCATTTGGTACATCCTCCTGCATAATAAGAGAGTCTGCAAGTACCTTCATTGAAGTGATAGGAGTTTTAAGCTCATGCGACACGTTGGATACAAATTCCTGCCTTGAAGTATCAAGGGCATTCATCTTGACAAGCAACTGATTAAACGCCTGTATAATATGCTCAGTCTCATAATAATCAGATGCAGGAATAGGATCATTTGTAAAGCCCGCTTTTACATCATTGATCGCGGAAGTAATCCTGTCGAAAGGCTTAAGAAGTCTTCCCGACATATACCATGCCAGTACCAGCAGGATTATAATAGCTATAACTTCGATGGTTATCGCCCTTCTTGAAAGAACATCCATGGTTGTTGCAATATAATCCGTTGAAACACTTATTAAAAGGACACCTCTTACAACATCCTGTGTAGTACTTTCCGCAGCCCTGTCTCCGCTTTCGTAAGTCAGAGTTTCTATGATCGGCGCCGTCATTTCAATATAATGATTATTCTTATCATAAACGGCTGTAGAACCCGAAACTCCGCTTTTTAAGCATTTGACCACTTCCTCTGAAATGATAGTCTTGCCTTCACTTATTCCATAGGTATCCTTACGAATGGTAAGGTTACTGTCAATGACCATAACTCTTCCGTCATACAAATTTGCAAGAAGATCAAGCTCAGCATTAATAACATCTGAAGTTGTATCTGAAAAATAACTGTAATTTATAAGATGATTTGCCAGGATCATGAGCTGTGTAGAGACTTCCGATTCTCTCACATTAACAGCACGATCCTCATAGCTTTCAAGAACTGCTAAATGAATCACGAGGCATGAAACAAGCCCCGTGATAAACACAATTAAAAATATTCTGAATCTAAGACTTTTGAATGGATTATAAATCATAAGAGCTCCGCAAATCAGGCCTGGAAGTAATAACCTGAACCCCATTTTGTTCTGACATATCTTGGTTCACTTGGGTTATTCTCAAGCTTCTCCCTAAGTCTTCTTACATGTACATCAACAGTTCTCTCATCGCCGGGGAAATCCTCGCCCCAAACAGCATGCAAGAGCTCGATTCTGTTATATACTTTTCCGGGAGTGTGAACCAAATACTCCAGCACATCAAACTCTCTGCTTGTGAGATTTACTTCTCTCTCTCCGACGTATACTCTTCTGTATTCCTCATTTATCGTCAGATCACCGAAAGTGAGCACTTTTTCCTGGATCTCAGGTTTATTGGTTCTCCTCATGATAGCCTTGATGCGTGCCTTTACCTCAAGAATATTGAAAGGCTTTGTTATATAATCATCAGCACCGTATTCAAGTCCGAGAATTTTATCCATGTCATCGCCTTTAGCCGTAAGCATAACTATCGGGACATTTGAAAACTCTCTTATCTGCTGACAAACTTCAAATCCGTCCATTTTAGGAAGCATAACATCGAGCAGAATCATGTCATAGGTATTAGCATGTGCATAGTTCAAAGCCTCTTCACCGTCAAAGGCACTGTCAACTTTCATTCCGTCCTGTTCAAGGCTGTATCGTATTCCTTTTACAATTGTTTTTTCGTCATCAACAACTAATACCCTTTTTGCCATTTCATCCACTCCATTTTCATTATCAAACTGTTATATGATCTTTTATCTTTGAAAAAAACTTATCCTTAATTCCCGAAACTCTCTTAATGTCTTCGATTGTTCCAAATCTTCCGTTTTCTTCCCGATAGGCTATTATATTCTTCGCCCGACTGGGTCCAATACCGGGGATACTACACAATTCATCCTCCCCTGCTGTATTGATATTCACTTTACTGCTCTTACTATCTTCAGAAGCTTTGTCATTTGGAACCATTCCGGAAATACCGGCATCACCGGTTGTCGAAGAAGCCTGTATTCCACTCTCTTCTTCAGGTAATAATGCACTTTCTTCAAGAGTCGGTATTTTTACTTTTACTCCATCCTCAAGGACAAGTGCCTGATTAACATAATTACTGTCAGCTTCCTCTAAAAGGCCGCCTGCTGCCCTGATTGCATCAACTACTCTGCTCCCTGCGGGAAGCTCATATACCCCCTCACATAAAACAGCACCGCATACATGAACCATGATATTCTCAGGAATCACTGGTTGATCTTCCTGTTTTTGTTCGTTCTGTTCATACGGTGAATCAGTTTTCGAAGTATTTTCTTCTGTCGTAGCAGCATCATTACTTCCGGCATCCACATTTTCCGTTCCGGTTTCAAAACTGTTTACATCTGCCGCGCCGCTTTCGGTCAGAACACAGGCCGGTTCGGTAAGCACAACGTCAGTGCTTTTTTTGTTACAACCGGAAACCATTATGCTTCCGACTAAAATTAAAAATATAAAGCTGTTTGTAATATTTTTCTGCATGTTTCCTCCATTACAAAATGGAGGCCCCACCACGCATGGACCTTTATCTGTCCAAGTATCATAATAACGGAAAAGATTTTTTAACGCAAGATGGCTGTAATATTTTCGTAACAATTACAAAAAACTCAGCCAAACAGATAATTCTTTTGTTGAATTTTTATTCTTCCTGACCTTCAGTAATTACTACGGTAGCATCCGGAAGCCTGTCTTCCTCTACTGCCGTGCCGTTTATCTGAAGCTTTACATTCTCTGACAAAGTTTTTAACGTATCGTTAACACCCGCCCCATCCCAAATGTTAGCAAAAGCAATCTCAAGCTGAACCCAGAAGTTACTGGTAGCCATAAGTTTTGGCATAGGTACAGAGTTTGCGTAAACACTTACAAATGAATTCAAAGAATCATTATTATAAGGAACGCCGTCATGTGAGAGGAGCTTGCCACTCATGGAATAGCAGGCATCGGTAGTCTCACTGCAAAGAAATGCAGCAAAATCATTTGCCTTTTCCTGATGCTCCGAATAGCCGTTGACAACAAGGCAATTTGTTACAGACATTGTTCTGGTTGTGTACTTTTCATTAAGAGCAGGCATAGTGGTAACACCATACTCAAAGTTACAATTCCCTTCTGCCTTAGCAGCTTCTATCTTAGCAACAGCATCAGAGGTAGCAACAGTAAATACAGTTTTCCCATCAATGAAGTCCTGTAAAACCTTATCATAGTTAACCGCATTCTCATCAATAGCAAAGAACTGATTGAGCTGCTGATAAAAGCTCATGCAGTTAATAGTATTCTCATTATAAACGTCTATTTTACTTATATCGTCACCTGATTCACCACCAAGATCAAGGTAACTGCCCACAAAGAAATAATTATAAAAGATATCGGTAACATCCCACTGAAATACAGCTTCAACAGAGTCAGGAGCATTATAGTTATCAGCGAAAAGAAGAATGTCTTCTATTGTTTTAGGAAGCATATTCTGAACTTCCTGCTCAACCTGTTCAGGAGATAATGTACTTTCTTCGGCTACACCCTCTGCTTCATCAGTCTCTTCACCGCCCGCATCAGCACCTGCGGCATCTGAATTAATATCCTCACCGACTATCTCTCCGGCATCTGCCGCAGCCTGAGCAGCCTCTCCCTCAGCAGCATCAATGGCAGCCTGGGCTCTTGCTCTTGCCTCATCCTCAAGATATGTTCTGTTATAAAGAAGAGAACTTGTTTCAAAATAATAGGGATATGCTATATATTTTCCCTTATATGTGATCGCATTCTTAGCAGAGGCACTATAGCTTAGTGCCTCATCATCAAAAATCTCAGGATTCTTTATTTCTTTTGCAAGTCCTGCAAGATATGCCTTTTCAAGCCCATCATGAGTCATTATGAAAACATCGGGATAATTATCGCCCTCTATTGATGCCTTATTTATAGCTTCAAGATACTCAAGGCCCGACACACACTGTGTCTCCACTCTTGTTTTTTTACTTTTTTCATTGTATTCAACTACCTTGGCAGTAAGATAGTCCGTAAGAGCATCATCAGTATACCATAATCTTATTGTCGTTTTATCGTTTGAGCCCCAAATAGGGCGCTCCTCATGAAGTTTTACGCCCGCTTTAGAATAATATAAAGCTGCCAAAAGCAGCGCTATTGTAAGAACTGCTCCCAGCAGCCTGAATCTTATCTTCATTGTTTACCTCGCCAGGTGATCTAAATGCAAGGCTCCAGGATACTGATCATCTCATCAACGTCCTCTTTGGTAATGATGAGCGGAGGAATAAAACGTATTACATTTGCACCGGCATTGATAAGAATAAGTCCATGCTCCAGTGCAGCATTAATTGTTTCTGCCACAGGATGGTCAAATTCAAGTCCCTGCAACAGGCCGCTTCCACGACGACAGGTTATACAATCATGACGTTTTTTCAACTCTTCAAGTTGTTCCTCGAGATATTCCGAAACCTCTCTCACGTTATCTATTATATGTTTCGTCTCGAATAAATCAAGGACTTTGTTAATTGCTGCAGCTGCCAGAGGATTACCTCCGTAGGTGGTTCCATGGTCTCCTGCAACAAGTGAATTTGCACCTACTTTTTCAGTCATAAGGAATGCTCCGACAGGAACGCCGCAGCCAAGAGCCTTAGCTGTTGTCATGATATCAGGTTTAACTCCAAACTTCTGCCATGCATACATGTAGCCGGTTCTTCCCATTCCACACTGAATCTCGTCAAGAATAAGCAGAATATCCTTTTCGTCACAGAGCTGTCTTACATTCTTAAGGAATTCTTCAGTGGCAGGATAAATACCACCCTCTCCCTGAACAGTCTCCATTATTATAGCGCAGGTCTTGTCTGTAACCTGACTTTTTACACTTTCAAAATCATTAAAATCCGCAAAGCGAATATTGCCTATCATAGGCTCAAAAGCTTCTCTGTAGTGAGGATTTCCTGTAACGGATAATGCTCCGTAGGTTCTTCCGTGGAAGGAATGGTTCATCGCAATTATCTCATGATCCGTACTATTGTCCTTTAAAAAAGCATATTTTCTAGCAGCCTTGATAGCTCCTTCAACAGCCTCGGCCCCGCTGTTTGTAAAGAAAACACGGTCCATGCCCGATATTTTCTTAAGCTTGTGAGCTGCATTAATCGCGGGCATATTATAATAATAGTTCGAGGTGTGAATAATCTTATCAATCTGTGCTTTCAAAGCATCATTATATTCCGTATCTCCGTAGCCAAGAGCAAAAACACCTATTCCGGAAACAAAATCAAGATAGCTTTTGCCTTCCATATCATAGAGGTGCACTCCCTGTCCCTTATCAAGAACAACCTGGAAACGATTGTATGTATGGAGAAGATCCTTTTCGGCTTCTTCTATATATTCATTCATTATACTCATTATGTCTGTCTCCTTCACGCTTCATCCTGATTTAAATCCGTATCGGGCATAAACATTGTTCCGACACCTTTATTTGTAAAGATTTCCAAAAGCAGGCAGTGCGGAATTCTTCCGTCAAGAATGTGGACTCTGTGAACACCTTCTTTAACAGCATTTGTACAGTTTGCAAGCTTTGGAAGCATTCCTCCTCCGATATTTCCGCTTGCAATAAGTGCATCCGCTTCAGAACAGGTAAGTCTTGAAATAAATGTAGAGGGATCATTAATATCTTTATAAACTCCCTCAATATCTGTAAGAAATGCAAGCTTTTCGGCACTTACAGCCTTGGCAATGGCACATGCAGCATCATCAGCATTGATATTAAAGGTCTCAAAATCCTCGTTCATTCCAACAGGTGCAACTATCGGGAGATAATCATTATCAATAAGATCATATAAAATCTTGGGATTAACACTCTCAACATCACCGACAAAGCCTATGTCCTGTCCACCTGAAAGCTTCTTTTTTGCCTTTAGAAGTCCGGAATCCTTGCCACTTATTCCGACAGCCTTAACGCCGAGTTCCTGGACCATTCTTACCAGACATTTATTGACTTTGTTGAGTACCATCTCGGCAATTTCCATTGTTTCGGCGTCAGTAACACGAAGCCCGTTTACAAATTCAGCCTCTTTTCCCACCTTGCCTACCCATTTACTGATGGCTTTTCCGCCACCGTGTACGATTATGGGTTTAAAGCCTACAAGTTTAAGAAGTGTCACATCTTTGATGACGTTTTTCTGAAATTCTTCGCTTTCCATGGCACTTCCGCCATATTTAACAACGATGATCTTACGGTTATATCTCTGAATATAAGGAAGTGCCTCAATAAGCACTTCTGCCTTTTTCAATACTTCCTGCATGTCCTTGTCCATTATTCACTCCTCCTTGTTTTTAGGAAAACCTCGCTAAGTGCAAAGTGTCAGCTTCTGTAATCGGCATTTATTTTTACGTAGTCATAGGTCAGATCGCAACCCCAGGCAGTAGCCTCCTCGGTTCCCGTATGCATGTCAACCTTGGCAATAACTTCTTCCTCGGACAAGACCTTAGTTGCGTATTCTTCATCAAATTCAATAGGTTCTCCGTTTTTAAACAGTAAAACACTTCCCGCAGCACTCTCGATGGAAAGCTCTACCTTGTCAGGATCAAATAAAACTCCCGAATATCCAAGTGCACAAAGAATTCTGCCGAAATTGGCATCATGACCGTAAATCATTGCTTTTGTAAGTGAAGAGCAGATAACTGATTTAGCAAGCACTCTTGCGTTTTCCTTGGTGTCTGCGTTAATAACGTTTACCGTAAAGAGCGCTGTTGCACCTTCGCCATCACCTGCAAGCATTCTTGACATCTCTTTACATATTGTATACAGAGCCTCCACGAAAACTTTGTAGTCATCATTCTCTTCAATGATCATTGTATTTCCCGCATCTCCGTTTGCCATGACCATCAGCGAATCGTTTGTTGACATGTCTCCGTCAACCGAAATCATGTTAAAGGTATCTACCACAACTGCTCTTAGTGCTTTCTGTAAAAGCTCATGTGAGATTGATACGTCTGTTGTCATGAATGAGAGCATAGTGCACATATTGGGATGTATCATTCCCGAGCCTTTGGCAAGTGCACCTATTCTGCAGACTTTTCCTCCAACCTCAAATTCCATAGCCATCTGCTTGGAATGGGTATCGGTAGTCATAATAGCCTCAGCCGCACCGGTCCCTGCCTCCTCTGAATCAGAAAGCTCTGTAACCATCTTACTTATACCGTTTTTTATGGCATCCATATTCATCTGCATGCCTATGACACCTGTTGAAGCCACAAGGACCGAATTCTCCGGAAGTCCAAGAAGCATTTCAACCTCTCCCGCTGTTTCGGAGCAGATTTTTCTGCCCTGTTCTCCGGTACATGCATTTGCAATTCCGGAGTTTGCGACAATTGCATGAACAGGATGAAGGTCACTCAATATCTCCTTATCCCACATTACAGGAGCTGCTTTTACAACATTACTCGTAAAAACTCCCGCTGCTGTACAGGGTGATTCACTATATATGAGCATCATATCCTTACGGTTTTTATACTTTATGTTAGCCTCTGTGCTTGCTGCTTTAAAGCCTTTAGCTGCTGTTACACCACCTTTAATCTGTTTCATTTTCATTTCTCCTCGTTTCGCACGAATACAGTCTTGTTGTCTTCATTCAGTGTAAAATCGTAATAGTACATATCCGATCTTAGCGTCCAGTTCATTCTCTGCCAGAATGCATTTCCGACTTTATTTGTCACAAAAGCATTGAGGCAAACCTTGTTTATTTTCTCTTCTCTAAGCCTGTCTATACAGAACTCAACCATTTTCTTGCCTATGCCGTGTCGCCTGAATTCTTTATTTACGCATACATGGTAAAAGCTGGCGCGTCTGCCGTCATGTCCGCAAAGAATAGCTCCTACTATCCTGCCATCCTCTACATCAACTGCACTGGTAGTGGGATTTCTTTTTAAAAACATCATAATGCCTTCATATGAATCATCGAGTGTCCTTATGCCAAAGCCCTCAATTGAATTCCACAGTGCATAAACCTCTTCATAATCATCGATAGTCATTGTACGTACCATGACTTTTTCACCTCATCCGTTTACATATTTCAATCTGATATCAGGGAAAAGCGGGAACAAAATCAAGTCCCATACTCTCATCAAGTCCGAAGAGAATATTCATATTCTGTACTGCCTGTCCTGCAGCACCTTTCACAAGATTATCAATAGCACCAACCATGATGATGCGACCCGTTCTCACATCAATCTTAAAACCTATATCCACGTAATTACTGGTCTCAACCCATCTTGTTTCAGGATAAACACCATCAGGTAAAAGTCTTATAAACTTCTCATCCTTATAATATTTCTCATATGCAGCCCTGATATCCTCTTTTGTAGGAAGAGTTCCGTCTTCCTTCTTATTCAGGGTAGCATATTCCGTAGCAAGAATTCCTCTGTTCATTGGAATAAGATGGGGTGTAAAGTTTATCGTAAAGCTCTCTCCTGCCGCATATCCAAGCTGTTCCTCGATTTCGGGAGTATGTCTGTGATTTGCAATACCATACGGCTTTACACTCTCGTTAACCTCACAGAAAAGGTTGGCTGTCTTAGCTCCTCTTCCTGCTCCTGATGTACCGCTTAAAGCATCGACAATGAGTGTTGCCGGATCAATCAGCTTTTCCTTTACAAGAGGATAAGCGGTAAGAATCGAACAGGTTGTATAGCAGCCGGGATTAGCTACGATTCTTGCATTTTTAATATCAGCTCTGTTTATTTCACACAATCCGTAAACCGCTTCATTAATATATTGAGGAGATTTATGTTCTATTCCGTACCATTTCTCATAGATCTCCACATCCTTCAATCTGAAGTCTGCTGACAGATCAATTATTTTTACTTTATTTAAAATCTCATCATTAACAAGTCCTGCGCAAAGTCCCTGAGGAGTTGCAGTGAATATTACATCCACTTTATCAGCAAGCTCATCCATGTTATCATCAAGACATTTTTCATCTATTATTTTAAAGAAGTTTCCGTATACAGAACTGAATCTCTCATCTATATAACTCCTTGAGCCGTACCACACTATTTCTGCCTGCGGATGTGAATAAATAAGCCTTGCTATCTCTGCTCCCGCATATCCTGTTGCTCCGATTATTCCAACCTTTATCATGTCTGTGCCTTCCTTATAAATTGTTCTGAATAATTATAGAATATTGAAAATATTTGCGTGCGAAATTAAACGCACACAATTCATTATAAACTTTGTTTTTCAGTATAATCAACAAATCTGTTTTATGCAAGCATTATTTATATTTATGCACAAAAATGTTTAATATATAAATTTTTATGCATAAAAGTATTGCAATTAGTCATCCATTGTTGTATATTCGGCTTGTACTTAAGAGAACAGAATCCGTTTTAAACAAAAAAATGTATAAAAACGGTGCTTATTAAAAGGAGGAAGTTATGGCTAAGGAAAAGGTAATACTTGCATATTCGGGTGGTCTTGATACAACAGCGATCATTCCGTGGCTCAAGGAGAATTTTGACTATGAAGTTGTGTGTGTATGCATCGACTGCGGTCAGGAAGAGGAGCTTGACGGACTTGAAGAGAGAGCTACAAGCTGTGGCGCTTCCAAGCTCTATATATTAGATGTTATAGATGAGTTCTGTGATGAGTATGTGGTTCCCTGTGTTCAGGCACATGCCGTATATGAGAATAAGTATCTTCTAGGAACTTCAATGGCTCGTCCGCTTATCGCTAAGAAGCTGGTTGAAATCGCAAGAAAAGAAGGCGCAGTTGCTATCTGCCACGGTGCTACCGGTAAGGGTAACGATCAGATTCGTTTCGAGCTTGGTATCAAAGCACTCGCTCCCGACATCAAGATCATCGCTGCCTGGAGAAATGACAAGTGGACAATGGATTCCCGCGAATCAGAAATTGAATATTGCAAACAGCACGGAATCAATCTTCCTTTCTCTGCAGACAGCAGCTATAGCCGTGACCGTAACCTCTGGCATATATCTCATGAAGGTCTTGAACTTGAAGATCCCGGACAGGCTCCCAATTACAAGCACCTGCTGGTTCTCGGCTGCACACCTGAGGACGCTCCCGATGAGGCAACCACAGTTACCATGACCTTTGAAGCAGGTGTTCCGAAGTCCGTAAACGGCAAGGAAATGAAGGTTTCAGATATCATCCGCACTCTTAACAAGCTTGGCGGTGAGAATGGTATCGGTATTGTAGATATCGTAGAGAACCGTGTTGTAGGTATGAAGTCACGTGGTGTATATGAGACTCCCGGCGGAACAATCCTCTATGAGGCTCATCAGCAGCTCGAAGAGCTTATCCTTGACCGTGACACCTATACCATGAAAAAGGATATGGGCAACAAGTTTGCAGATCTTGTTTACGAAGGAAAATGGTTCACTCCTCTCCGAGAGGCTGAACAGGCATTCATCGAATCAACTCAGAAATATGTGACAGGTGAAGTTACATTCCGTCTCTACAAGGGCAACATCATCAAAGCAGGAACATCATCACCCTATTCACTTTACAATGAGTCAATCGCTTCCTTTAAGACAGGTGATCTTTACGACCATCACGATGCAGAAGGCTTCATAAATCTCTTTGGTCTTTCATCAAAGGTTCGTGCTATGAAGATGCAGGAAGTTGAAAAAAATAAGAACAAGTAATACGCTATTTCCAATCCTCCGGCAATTCCCTCGCCGGGGGATTTTTTTGTTATAAAAATATTCACAAAAAATCCTCCTCTTTCAGCTTTATCGCTAACAGAGAAGGATGATCTTTTATTTTTCCTGATTTTGTTGTGCCTTTACTGCAAGGCGCCTGCGTATTTCTTTTATGTTGCCCCTATAGGCAAAAGCAACTTTTATTTTTCTGTCATTATCCATTATAACAGAGCCAAAGGCTTCACTCTTAATATGGTTCACATTAACAAGTGCATTCTGTGAAACGGGACATATGGAATCAAATATCTCGCACTGTTCAAATAAATTGTAGATATCAGTTATGAGGTTAAGCTGTCGTCCCTCGGTAAAATATACGATGAGCCTATGCTCTCCTATCATCTCAGCACAGATTATGTCATCCTGCCTGGCATAGAATGTTTCTTTTTCTCCGCGAAGCTCCAGAGTCGGAATCGGATCTCCAAGACGCTTTTCACATTCAGCAAGCATATCCTCAAGGTCCTTAACTCTTATGGGCTTATCAATAAACAAAAGTTCATCCGTAAGGCCCGTTTTTTGGGCAAGCTCTCTGTAATCGTGCTTTGACGAACACATTACGACATTTTTCAAACCGCCGGCCTCAAACAACAGCTTTGCTACATCCATTCCATTTCTGAAATGACTGTCATCCGTTTCCGGTTCAGCCATATCTATAAAAATAATGTCATAAAGCTGCGGAAATCTCATCAGAGCTTCAATATTCCCATACAGATCAATATAAAAATGTTCTTTTCCTTCCTTCTGATAACGATCGGACTGACGTTTCAAAAGGCGTTCCATCTGTTTTCTGTCAGCGATATTATCATCAAAAACGGCTATATGCATCTTCGAAACCCCTTATTTCATCTAAACAGAACTTCTATCGGAGACATATTTATGCCAACAACAATCGCTATCTGTGCAAGAAGTATTGCCGGCATTCCAACTACAAAATACCAATGCTTCGTCTTATGTCTGAAAATATACATTCCCAGAATACTTCCGATACTGCCCCCCATGAGCGCCAGAATAAAAAATATTGATTCCGGTGTCCTAAAGGCATTTCTCTTTGCCTTCCTCTTGTCACTCCCCATGGCAAGAAAGCTTATAAAATTGATTATTCCAAGATAAGTTAAAATTAATTCCAATGAGTTCATGCCAATTATTCTAACTGATAAAAACCCGCTTCGCAATAATGTGGTGTTCTATTGTCAAAGATATTTTATCCTAAGATCATTACCTTCTGCGCTTACTTTTGCTTCTGCCCCCATGACAACGGGAAGCATCGGATCAATGTGCCCGATATCCGCATCCATAATAACAGGTACTCCAAGTTCTCCGACAACAGCCGTAACTGCATTATAATGGTCAGCTCCCATCATATTTTTTCCAAAAGCGGTAAGAGGTCTTCCTATCACGAAGCCCTTTGCATTGTCAAACCACCCTGCTTCTCTCATATTCCAGATAGCTCTTCTGTAGCTCATAGGCGTAAGGTCGCAGGCCTCAAGAACCCATATAATGTCCTTATATCTCTCATTAAAGCTGCGCATATTGTCAAACCTGGTACCTATCATATTTGCCAGTACGTCCACACAGCCGCCAAGTAAAATACCCCGCATGCTTATTTTTTCGCTTTCACCGGCCTTTACAGCCGTTCCGTTCTCAAATACAAGGTTAGTCAAAACCTTCTCGGAATTATAGTTGTAGGGAACATCAAAATTAACCGTAGAATAGTCAGTAATTTCTTCACCCTTTTCTTCCTTCTCCGGGTCTACAAAACGATCATAGCCTGCAAATTCCGTTTTGGTCCCTTCAAGAAGTGCAACAGCATCCGTCTCCGGTAGCTCCCATTTTTTAGCTAAACCGGAAATACAGGGTCCATAGATTCCCTGAACCTCCGCTATCGTAACAAGAGGAAAAATAAAATTAGTGTTATCGGAATATCCCATATACCACTTCGGTTTTACGTCTCTTAGACTTTCGAAATCAACATGAGTGATTGTTTCATTCATCAGTTCTCCGCCACCTGCGGAAATGATTGCATCCACATCGCTTCTTTTGTAAAAATCCATAAGTTCTGCGGCAGCAACCTTCGGATCAGTATTTATACCGACTCCGTCGTTTTTAAAAAGAGTATCTCCTTCTATTACTTTATAGCCTCTGGTTTCAAGGTTCTTTTTTGCATAAAAGTACATTGAATAATAGGGCTCGCTGGACGGACCAAAGGAGGGGGCTGTAATTCCTATGCTGCATCCGGGTTTAATATAATCAGGTCTTTTTATCATACTCAATAATCCTCCTCGTATTCTATGCGGGCATTGTCAAGAAATCTTTTCATATAATCATCCCATATCGTCTCATAAGACTTATCCATCAAAAATCCGGACAGCGCTGCACCTGTTGTAAGTGTAATGACTCCGTCCTTAAATCTCAGAATAAAAACAAGTGATGATATGTTTGTGTTCATCTCCTCCTGAAGAATGCCCTCTTTTTCCTCAGGAGATATACACATAATAAACTTAAAGCCAAGAGGGGTGTGCTTTCCCTTAATGAGCTCATAACAAACAGGTCTTAAGGTCTTCCATTCGGAGAGCTCATGCAAAGCCTTACCGTCATCCTCATCCCCGAAAAATTCCTTATTCACCCTTCCGTCAATTGTATATGTATTAGCAGTAACAAGTTCTGCACTCTCAAGTAAAAATCCGTCAAACACTTCACTTGCAAGCAGCACGGACATAAACTGCCTTGTATTCTTTATCCTTAAAGCTATCATTATGTATAATCCTTTTGTTCATGTCGTATCATCAGTAAGGGCCAAAACTTTACTTTTGACCCTTACATCATTATATTACTCCACCCCTTAAATGTCGCCATCTTTTATTTTGTTTACCCATATTGCTTTTCATGCTAGAATATGTCGTATAAAATACTACTTGTTTTTCTATTTGTTTTTTACGCAAATTCCGGAGGAATAAATCATTTATGAGTTATAAGATTGTTGTGGACAGTTGTACAGATTTACCCGCAGAATATCACACAGATAAACGTTTTGAAATAATCCCTCTTATCTTACAGATAGGCGATTACACCGTTCTTGATGATGAGAATTTCGACCAGCTTGACTATATCAGAAGAGTTGCGGAATGTGAGACCTGTGCAAAATCAGCATGTCCATCTCCCGACAGATATAAAAAAGCCTATGATTGTGATGCTGACGATATTTATGTGGTAACACTTTCATCAAAGCTTAGCGGCAGCTACAACAGCGCTATTCTTGCAAGAGATTTGTATCACGAAGATATCGGTGAAAAAAATATTCATGTTTTTGATTCTCTTTCAGCCTGCTGTGGGCAGACCAATGTTGCTTTTAAGATAATGGAATATGCCGAAGCCGGTCTCCCCTTCGATGAGGTAGTCGAAAAGGTTTCCGCATATCGTGATGGGATGGATACCTATTTCGTCCTTGATTCACTTGATACTTTGAGAAAAAACGGCCGTCTTACCGGAATGAAGGCAATCGTTGCCACAACCCTTAATATCAAACCTGTCTGCTATGCTATTGAAGGTGAGATTGCCCAGTGGGGCCAGGGCGTAGGCATGAGAAAGGCACTGATAAAAATGTGCGATCTTGTTTCCAAGCGCACCAAGAATCCTGAAGAAAAGACACTTATGATAACTCATATTAACTGCTACGAACGCGCAGAGGTTGTAAAGAACATGATTCTTTCCAAGGTTGCCTTCAAAAATTGTCTGATTGTTGATGGTGCCGGTGTTGCCACAACCTATGCCGGTGATGGAGGAATAGTTGTAACCTGCTGATATTATCAGCAGGTTTTTTCTTTTTTTTGGAAAAAAGTGGTGTATAATGTCAAAATGATGATATTTAATCAGATATAAACATTCGTTTATAGAGGAGGTCATTTTGATATGAAAAAAAGAATCTATCTGGCACTTATCGTGTCCATGGTCGGAATCTGCGGATGCACACCGCATAAGGATTCTGAACAAATACAGGATAATACCGTAATTGAGGAAGAAAATCCCGATACTCAGGGAGAGGCTGATACTCCGGATAATACTGCTGGGGATACAGAATCAGTATCCTCCGATGAAAGTGATATATCTGCCGGGGAAGCAGATGAAGCAACAAGCAGCTCTGAAGATGAGGCAACCGCTTCCGATGATAATTCCGATTCAGAAGATGCACAAAAATCAGAGGCTGACAGCACATCAGAAGCTGACGAATCCGATATAGCAGGTACAGAAGAATCTGATGAAACAGCAGAGAACACTGATACTTCAAAAGACAACGCTGTTATCCCTAAGAATCCTATTGCAGACAGTTTTGTTTTATCAGATGATCTGTGGCATGACTACGAAGATGAGATAAAAGATGCCGTAAAAAAAATATCTTCTTCCGCATCAAGTCTTCAGGATGAACTGCAGGGAATCGAAGCACTGGAAAATCGTTTTTCAGAAGTTGCCCAGAGATCAGAAACTCAGGCAGATATGACCCAGACATCTTATTGGCCCTATGCTGTATGGGATGCTGAGATAAACAGTCTTTGGAGTAGACTTAGTGACACTTTGAAAGGAGCAGAAAAAGACAATCTGCTTAGTGAACAAAGAAACTGGATCGCTATGAAGGAAGAAGTAGTTCTTGAAACTCTCGGTCCCCGTGAAGAAGGCGGAAGCATCTACCCTACACTTGAGAATGATCTTTTAAGCAATATGACAAAGACAAGGTCCTACTACCTCGCCAGTGTTCTTGCAAATGCCACAGATGATACCATCACTCTTCCTGCTCGCGGTATTAGAGGCGCATATGTTGATAACCAGGGTACCGGAGAAGTTTACAGCTCACTGATCATCAAAGAGGGTTGGGAATCCGGCTATGATGCAACTATTTCAATATTCAGACTCGGAAATGTATCCGGTACTGTTGAGGGAAAAGGTACTGACCTGATTTTCACAAGTGAAGACGGCGCCACAACCGGTATAATTCGATATGGCTGGGGCGGTGCAAGCTTGGAGATCACCTCTTCAGGTGCATCATCCATCCTCAAAAAGGGCGATGTTTACGAGTTCAAAATGATTTTCTGATAAAGGACAGACAGAAATTACTGAGTAAATACTATATGATAAAAAACAGTTCACTTGCAAAAAGCAAATGAACTGTTTTTGTTTTACTAAATCAAGCATACTTCTTCAGAATAACAATTAGCTCGTCGTATGACTTTTTAATTTTTTCATAAAGAGGCTCAGAGCCGTCAAGTGACCCTGCCCTTAAGATTTCTGTCAGTTCCAGCACCTCGGGGCGCATACCGTCCAGTGCCAGATTACCTGTAACACCTTTTAAAGTATGACACCCTTTAAAAGCTGCTTCGACATCTTTATTTTCTAAGCCGCATGTAAGCTCCTCAAAGCTCTTATCGTTTAAAAACTTGAGCATGAATTTCTGCACAAGATCCTCATTCCCCATGAAACGTTCTTGGACATCAGTCCAGTTAACTCCCCAATCTAACAGCTCCTGCTTCATCTCTTGGTTCATGTCGGTCTCCTTATCTATAAACGTATGTTTTTATCTGGCTCATCTATAAATAAAAGTTTATAACTGACTGAAGTTTCATGATATTATTTTACCAATAAGCAGTCTTACTGTTAAGTGGTTTTTACATCATATTATTCATGCCTGCAAGTTTTTCCGCCTGACTTGCGGTTGTAAGCGCATCTATCAGCTCCTCTAGATCACCGTCCATTATTGAATCGATTTTATAGAGTGTAAGATTTATGCGGTGGTCGGTAACTCTTCCCTGATGAAAATTATAGGTTCTGATCTTTTCCGATCTGTCACCTGTTCCTACCTGGCTCTTTCTGAGTGCTGCCTCCGAGTCGTGCGCCTTTTGCCTCTCAAGGTCGAATAACTTGGCACGAAGTACCTTAAGTGCCTTTGCCTTGTTCTTGATCTGACTCTTTTCATCCTGACATGAAATCACGATTCCTGTGGGAATATGTGTAAGTCTTACCGCAGAATCGGTAGTATTGACACACTGTCCACCGTTTCCCGATGCTCTGAAAACATCAAATTTACAATCGTTCATATCAATATTTACTTCCACATCCTCAACCTCAGGCATAATGGCAACTGTGATAGTGGATGTATGAATTCTTCCGCCGGACTCAGTTACGGGAATTCTCTGAACACGATGCACACCGCTTTCAAACTTGAGCTTGGAATACGCTCCTGTACCGGACAGCATGAAGCTGACGGATTTCATACCGCCAATTCCGGTATCTTCAACACTCATCGTTTCAATTTTCCAGTTATGTCTATCCGCATATCTGGTATAGACTCTGTACATATCAGCAGCAAACAGAGCTGCTTCATCTCCGCCCGCTCCTGCTCGTATTTCAACAATTACATTTTTGTCATCATTGGGATCCTTCGGGATCATCAAAACTCTGAGTCTTTGTTCAATTAGAGGAAGCTCTTCCTTTGCCAGAGAAAGCTCTTCTCTAAGCATTTCCTTCATATCCTCATCAGATTCAGCCGAAAGAAGCTCTTCACTATCTGCGATTGTTTCTTTGCATTTTTTATAATTGGTATATTCTTCAACTATCGGAAGCAGATCGCTCTGCTCCTTCATCAGCGCCCTAAAACGGTTCTGGTCTGCCGCTACACCCGGTTCACCCAGTTCTCTGGTTATGTCCTCATATCTGCGGACGGTATCTTCTAATCTGTCAAACATAATTTGCTCCTTATCTAAAAACGTATATTTCTACCTGACTAAATATTGTCTTATGTCCGTTTTTCGAAGCTAATAAAAGCAACCGCTGACCACTCTGTCATTCCCTCCGAGATCCTTTATAACCTGAACATCCTTGTATCCGTTTTCTTCCATCAGTTTTCTTACTGCATCACCCTGATCATAGCCAATCTCAAGAAAAAGATATCCGCTTCTGTACAGATAATCCTTTGCCCCTGGTATTATCCTTCTGTAAAACAAAAGGCCATCCTCGCTTCCATCAAGTGCCATGTATGGCTCAAAGGTCTTAACCTCAGGGGCAAGCGTTTCTATCACTCCTGTTGGAATATAAGGAGGATTTGATACGATTATGTCAAATTTCTCTGTATCGGGAGCTTTAGGAAAAATGTCAGCCTTTACAGCCAAAAAGCGATCGTCAAGGCCAAGCTTAACCGCATTTTGCGAAGCTATGGCCAGCGCCGCCTCTGACATGTCTGTCCCCATCGCCCTTGTCTCATTACTGTATTTTAAAAGACTAAGAGCAATACATCCGGATCCTGTACATAAATCCAGAATGTTCATTCCGTCATGTAAAAATCTCAGAGCTTCCTCCGCAAGAGTTTCGGTATCCTGATTCGGAATCAGAACATCCTCCGTAACATCAAACTCAATTCCCATAAATTCCGTATTACCTATAATATACGCAACAGGAATTCTGCTCATTCTCTTTCCTATAAATTCTTCATAGGCCTTAATATTTTCCTCTGAAACCTCAATATCGCCATGAGATAGCAGAGTATTATGGTCGGTTTTACAAACATACTCAAGGAGAAGCCTCGCATCAAGGGAGGCTTCAGATATTCCTACACTATTTAGTTTTTCCACTCCCTCTTTATAAAGCGCTGCATACTCCATTATTTTTCACTCCGCTGTATTATCTTCAAATTTGTATCCGAAGGAATCAGCCAAAAATTCCTTCCAGTCAAACACTGCCTCAACAGACTTCATTCCTACTTCTATCATCTCATCATCAGGTTCCTTGGTGGTGAGCATCTGCAGGCATAGTCCCGGCGCAGATAATATTTTAATAAAAATATTGTTACTTCTTCCGGCAAGCCTGATGATCTCATAGGAAATACCGGCAATTACGGGAATCAAAGCAATTCTCAAAAGTATTCTTAGCGGAATTGATTCAACTCTTATAAAGAAAAACAGAATAATACTTACAAACATGACAAACAGAAGAAAACTGCTTCCGCATCTCTTATGTAGTCTCGTACTCGCTTTTACATTCTCAAGAGTAAGAGGTTTTCCGCTTTCAAGGCAGTTTATACATTTATGTTCGGCACCATGATATCTGAAAAGTCTTCTGATATCCTTCATACAGGAAATAAGCAATATATATATGATAAAAATCAATATTCTCAGTATGCCTTCAAGAAGAACCATCAAAGAATGATTTCTGATATGGCTCTCAAAAATCGAACTGAGGTAATACGGAAGTACCATAAAAATACCGATTGCAAGAATAAAAGAAAAAGCGGTGGTAAGCGCCATGGCAAATTTTTCTTTTCCTTCCTCTGCTATAGGATCCTTGGCAGCTGCTATCTCCTCCTGCCCAAAAAGTGATGCCGAATAATTAAGCGATTTCATTCCAAGGACAAGTGAATCCCAAAATACGAATACTCCGCGAATAAAGGGAATATGCGAAAGTCCCAGACTCTCCGCCTTTCCCAGGTAATGGTCTGTCTCAACAGCTATCTCTCCGTTCTCCTTGCGTACAGCAACAGAGTACATATCCTTATTGCGCATCATGACGCCTTCAAGAACTGCCTGTCCGCCAATTCCAGAATAATGATTTATCTTTTTCTTCCCCATTTCGTTTCTCCTTGATAAAAAGAATTTCGCCTGGTCGTTTTATTTATATGAATCCGTAGCAGATTTTTATCTTATAAGAAATTACTATGTAATTTCTTATAAGATAAAAAGAGGTTGAGGCAGTAGCCTCAACCTCTTAACATTTCCAGTAATTAGTTGTTAGAAGTCATACCATACTTACGGTTGAACTTATCAATACGTCCGCGAGCAGCGGTTGCCTTCTGTGTTCCTGTATAGAAAGGATGGCACTTAGAACAAATTTCTACGTGGATTTCCTTCTTTGTTGAACCTACTGTAAATGTGTTACCGCAGTTGCAGGTAACTGTTGCCTGATAGTATTCGGGCTGAATGTCCTGTCTCATCTTCTCACCTCTTTTATATCAATGATTCTTAATATTTTACAAATATTATACTATAGTTGCAAGCGTTGCTTAATCACAACAGCTTACTCATTGTAGCATATAGTGCTCTTCTTCGCAAGAGTTAATTTATTCTTTTATCGCATAGTATTTAGAGCAATTTATAGCATACACATACAATCAGATTTTATAAACTTCATACATCGGAATTCTTATTTATATATTTGCGTATCTTGTTCTTTAATCTCCAAAGTGCATTGTCCGTGGATTTTTCATCTTTTCCGAGGACCTTAGCTATCTCAACATACCCCATACCGGTCATGTGAAGTTCAAGAACCGCCTGCTCAAAACCGCTTAATTTGTTTTCAATAAAATCCTCGATGTCTCTGGTATTTTCCTTATCAATAAGCATTGATTCGGGATCTCTGTCGATGGTAGCCTCGAGAACCTGATCAAGTGAAAACTCCATATTCTCTTCATGCCCATCCATTTTGGCGTAAAGTGAAATATAGCTGTTAAGAGGAGCATGCTTCTTTCTGTTTGATGCCTGAATGGCTGTATACATCTGCCTGGACACGCACAGATCAGCAAAGGTTCTAAAGCTGGCATCCCGCCCGGCGTCATAATCTCTTATCGCCTTAAAGAGCCCTATCATCCCCTCCTGGATCAGGTCATCTCTGTCAGCCCCCAGAATGTACATGGAAGCGGCTTTGGTTCTGACCATATCCTTGTATTTATTCATGATGTGATCGGTTATATCCGATTCGCCGTCACGAATTCTCATTATCAGTTCTTCGTCCGATTCATCCCCTGTTATTTTTGTCATTCGTATGCCCCATTCGACCTAAAAGATAACGCCCCACTGCTTTTATTTTCTTTATTTTCCGAAGCCACCGCGCTGACGTACTATCTCAAAACCAAGCACGCCTGCTGCCACGGAGGCATTAAGTGAATTTATCTCACCCTTCATGGGAATTGCGGCTATCATATCGCATTTTTCACGCACAAGCTTACTTACTCCCGATCCTTCGTTTCCTATAACAAGTCCGATTGAACCCTTAAGATCAAGATCATACATTGTGGTTCCGTTCATATCCGCACAGACAAACCACATTCCTTTATCCTTTAATTCCTCGATGGTTCTGGCCATGTTCGTAACCTTTACAACAGGAGTGTAATTGAGCGCGCCCGCACTTGTTTTCGCAACGGTTGCGGTAAGTCCGGCAGCACGGTTTTTGGGAATTATCACACCGTGTGCACCGGCAATATTGGCAGTTCTTATAATAGCGCCGAGATTATGAGGGTCTTCGATATTATCAAGCAGAAAAACAAACGGCGCTTCACCTTTTTCCTCCGCAAGATTAAAGATATCCTCAAGCTCTGAATAACTGTACGCAGCTGCATAAGCAATAACACCCTGATGAGCACCGGTCTGTGAGATCTGATCAAGTCTGTCCCTGTTAACAAACTTCATCATGATGCCGGCTTTTTTAGCTTCTTTTCTGATAGTTGCAATAGGTCCGTCCTGGCATCCGTCAAGAATAAACAGTTTATCAATGGTTCTGCCGCTTCTAAGGGCCTCTATTACAGCATTTCTCCCCTCGATTGTAAGGGACTCCGTAGAACCTTCCTCAAAGACCTTGTCTTTTTCAAAGTCTCTTTCTTTGTCAAAATCCTTCCCTACGCCTTTCTCGTCATGCAGATTTCTATATGCGTTTTTACCATTATTTCTGTTTTTAGCTGACTTCATATAACCGCTATTATTATCTTTTCTTTCTTTACTAAATTTTTCTCTCATCGGTACAGTCCGTGCTTCCTTTCCTTTAGCGCAAAACTTTATACATAGATTTTTATTTATCTGTCAATTACAGAAATCCCATCCTGCAGCAACTCGATAAGTCTTGCCATATCACCTTTTAAATATAAATATCCGCATAAAGCCTCGAGCCCAGTTGCCTTACGGTAATCATTGATGCTCTGATTTTTGGCACTTGTATATGACTTTGCATTTCTGCCTCGTTTGTAGGCATCACTTTCTTCATCGGTCAGCTTTGGTTCAAGGTATTCAATTATCCGGGCCTGAGCTGCAGCATTAACATATTTGACCTTTATCTTATTTAACTGACCCGCAGGTCTGTTTGCTTCCTGAACCACAATACTTCTTATAATGATCTCATAAACACTGTCTCCCATAAATGCAAGTGCAAGCGGGCTGTATCTGTTCATAGGCTCTCCGGGAACAGAAAAGCTTTCACGTATCATTCCCGCAAGGTCAGGTACCTGCATATCTTCAGTGTTTTTTTCTATATCTTCCATATTATCCTTTTATCAAATTATGCTTATTTATCAGAATCATTTTTAGCGCAGCCGGGGCATGCTTCGCAGCCTCCCGGTATCTCGCCTGTCTGATAGGTTACATTTTTTGTATAGTACTCAATAGGACTTGCAAGAAGGCATACAGCCTGTGCGGCAATTCCTTCTCCCGCACCGGTAAACCCAAGTCCTTCCTCTGTAGTTGCTTTTACACTTACCTGTTCAATATTGATTCCAAGTGCATCGGCAATATTCTCTCGCATAGTATCAATGTAAGGTCTAAGCTTGGGTGCCTGACACAGAATTGTTGAATCGATATTTTCGATCAGGTATCCGTTTTCCTCAAGCATTCTTCCGACTTCGGAAAGAAGCTTTATTGAATCCGCTCCTTTATATTTCGGGTCGGAATCCGGAAAATGCTTACCTATATCTCCAAGTGCTGCCCCGCCAAGAAGCGCATCACTTATAGCATGAAGGAGGACGTCAGCATCCGAATGCCCGAGGAGTCCCTTCTCATAAGGAATATCCACGCCTCCGAGAATAAGCTTTCTTCCTTCAACTAATCTATGTACATCATAACCTGTTCCTATATGCATTTATTATTCCTCCTCTATAAATGCAACCTTTATATCCAAGATACATTTTGCATTTGTGGACGATACTAAAAAACATCACCAATGTCAAGAAAATTATAGCACTATCTTCAGATAAGAAATAATTCCACCGCGAATACTACCGCGCATGCGCAGACAGCAACTGTGAGAAGACTCTTTTTCCTAAAAGCCAGGATCAGAGCAACAGCAAAGCCCGCTATAGATGCCCTCATGTCATCGGAAGCATGAAGAATAGCAGGAAAAGTCATGGCTGAAAGGGTTGCGTAAGGTACGTAATGTAAAAAAGCCTTTATAAAAGGTGACGTTATTTCTTTTCTGATGAGTGTAAGCGGAAGCATTCTAACCAGGTATGTTACCAGTGCCATCACAAAAATATAGCCGTATATGTTATGCATCTGCAGTCTCCTCCTCTTTCTTTGGGGCAAGGACTGCAGCCACACCCGCAATTACTATTGTCACAATAATTATTCTGAAACCTGATGAAATATTTTTCAGTCCCGGTGCATAAGTAAATATCGTACTCATGACCATGGAACCTATTACCACAAGCATTATCGGTCGTTTTTCTCTTGCATCGGGAATCACAATAGCAAGAAACATTCCGTAAATTGCGAGCCCAAGTGCACTTATAAGTCTGTGAGGCATTATGGAACCTGCAAATGCTCCAAGAAAAGTTCCCATTACCCATCCAAAAACAGAACAGATGATTAGTCCGTAAGAATAAGCCGGATTTAATCTCCCCTTTCTTGTAACACTGAGCGCAAATATCTCGTCAGTTACGCCATAGGCTACCAGGCATCTTGAAAGAGTGCCGATCTTTGGTGATAATTTTTGCGAAAGTGCTGTACTCATCAGCATGTATCGTATATTTACCACAAGCTGTAAAAGTGCCATTTCCGCATATGTCGCATTAGTGCTTATAAGGTCCAGCGAAGAGAACTGTCCCGCGCTTGTCACATTCGATAGGGACATAAGCGATGCCTGAAAAACAGATAATCCTGCTTCTGATGCCTGAATTCCGAACGCAAATGAAACCGCAAGATATCCGAGACAAACGGGAATCGCATTAACAAGCCCCAATCTGAATTCCTTTTTATTTTCCATACTTACTCCTCATATATAAAGATAAACGCAAATTCATATCCTGCTCATACCGGTCTGTTATTCATAATAAATCAAAGACCTTCATTATATCCGCAGCCTTTGCTCCTTCAATGCTTCCCTGTACCATGGCAGGCTTTCCGCCTCCTCTGACCTGAAAGCTTTTTCGAAGTTCACAGAGAACATCATTGCTGTTTAAACCATCTTCGCAGCCTATTATAAATTTGTAATCGGTATCATCATCTCCAAAGAAAACTCCACAGAAGCCACCTCTGTCGGCAACAAGCGAATTAACAACACGCCTTGCCACATTGGAATCAGTTCCTCCATCCGCAAAAAGGCAGGTATTTTTTGTGTCCTTTGCCAGTTTGACAGCTTCCTTTAATAAAAGCTTCTCAGATACTTCGGACAGCTTTCTCTTAAGATCAAAGATTTCCTCCTGCTGCTTCTTAAACTGGTCCGGCACGTTTTCAATTGCAGTAGACATTTCGCCTGCCAGTTTTTGGATCATGGCATGCTCCCTGTAAAAATAATCAAGTGCCCTGAAGCCGCAAAGAATGCTTACTCTTGTTCCGCCCTTATAGTTCTGAGAGGTTATAACTTTAAGTATTCCGATTTCTCCGGTTCTCTTTACATGAGGCGCACAGCAGGCACAGATGTCGTATCCGTCCACTTCTACTATTCTTATAGCTCCCGTAAGTTCCTTTTTGCTGCGGTAGTTTATTCCCGAAAGCTCATTACTGTCAGGATACCGGGCACTTATGACGCGATTTTCATAAATTGCCTGATTTACCTCCCTCTCTATCATGCGTAAATCATCCTCGGAAAGCTGACCGCTATAGTCCATGGTCACAACCTGATCGCTAAGGTGAAAACCTACATTATCATAGCCAAATCGCTTATTAACAATTCCGGAAAAAATATGCTCTCCCGAATGCTGCTGCATATTACTGAAGCGATGATTCCAGTCTATTTTTCCAAAAATCTCAGTCCCTGCTGTTATCTCCTCATCAAGATAGTGATAAATTACATCGTCCTTTATCTGCACATCCAAAACGTTAATTTTTGTTTTTGCGATATCATCCTCATCAGACTTAACGATTCCCCCTTTGTCGGGCGTCTGTCCTCCCTCCTCCGGAAAGAACAGTGTTTTGTCAAATACGGCGATATATGTGTTTTCCTTTTTATCATCTTTGACACAGCTAAGAACAGTAGCTGTAAACTCCGTTCCATATGCGTCTTCGTCATAAAGTTTTATTGTTTGTGAATTCATAATGCCAATTCTACCCCATAAATTGAATTCGTGGAATACCTCAACCTGATTTTTGACATATCTGTTCTAAACTTCACAAGGAATTTCAAATTCTAAACGATATTATAATCATTTATAAAAAATTGATAGCTTTTACTCGCATTATAAGAAAATCTTTTTCCATTGATGTAAAATAAAATCAGGAATAGATATCAAAAGATATCCTGTTCCCTGACGTATAACTTCCTCTTCCGCTGTAAACATCCGCATTATACTTCCGGGTATAACAAGCGTGATCACATAAGTATTTTTAGTAAAAATCACTGAAAACATGAACGTAAAAGAACGTATAACCTCAATAAAATGGAGCATGCAAGAAACATGCTCCGTAATACAAAAATGCCTATTGGCACAATATCACAAAGGTACAATCATTTTATCTTATAAAGCTTTTTACCCAGTTAACGAGAGAATCATGATGAGTATTGTTGTATACATCTCTTCTCATCTGATCTGTTACGTTTCCGTTCTTTTCCATAATTGCAAGAATAGCTTCCTGAAGGCCTGCTATGACGCCATCTTCATAGCTCTTTCCTAAAGAAGTATCCCCGGCTTTGGGCGAAGTCTTTGATGCTGCATCACTAATCTCAGGTGCAGATTTTACCTTATCTGTACCTTTTGTTTCTCCCGCTGCTGATTTCACTTCAGAGCTTTCTTTAAGCTTTTCATCTATGTTGTCTTTTGAAGATAACTTTCCGGAAATCTTGCCTGCTTCCTTTACGATTTTTGGAGCTCCGGCAGCTTTCTTCTTTTCACCCTTATTAACGGGAATCCATATTTCACCTGAGTTTGCCTTAACGCAAACCTGAATATTACCGTATTCTACACTTACCCTGTCACCCGATAGTGCCCCCATGTATTCCGCAAAATCACCTGCGGGAAGAGTGAGTGTGCAGTCGCTGTCATCATTATTTACCGTAACTACTACGCTTCTGCCATTTGAGCTTCTTGAAAAAGCATATTGCTTGTTTTGAAGGTGGAGTTCCTTGTAATCACCGTAGGCGAGCTCGGGATTTTCCCTGCGCACTTTTCCGAGTGCTGCTATAAGTGCTGTTGCGGGATTATTTTTCACAGCGTCCTTATAGTCCCTGATATCAAGTGCGGGACGAAGTGATACATCGGAATGCTTTTCCTTTCTGCCCTCTATTGCAAATTCAGAACCATAGTAAACAGAAGGTATCCCCGGAAGGGTGTACAATAAAATGTGCACCGGAGTAAAATGTGCCTTATTACTTAGCTTTGTATATATTCTTTCAACATCGTGGTTATCAACAAAGTTGTACAGCTTAAAGCCACCTGCTCCGCTTCCTCCCATTCCGTCAAGCCTTCTCTGAGTATGGGCAATCTCAAAATAGTTGTGATCATTGTGGCCCGAATATAACGCTTTATGCATTACATAATTGGTCACCGAGTGAAGCGTTCCTTCATTTACCCATCTCGTATAATCACCGTGAATGACCTCACCCATAAGCCAGAATTCAGGCTTTACTTCGTTGGCTACAGATCTCAGGGTTTTCATAAAATCAAAATCAAGAACATCCGCAGCATCCAGGCGAAGGCCGTCAATATCAAACTCACTTACCCAGAAGCGTATTGTGTCGCATATGTAATCCTTTACTTCAGGATTTCTCTGGTTGAGTTTAACAAGCAGATTGTAGCCTCCCCAGTTGTCATAGGAAAATCCGTCATTATACTCATTATTCCCCCAGAAATTAACGTTGCAGTACCAGTCCTTATAGCGGGAATTTTCTCTGTTTTCCTTAATATCCTTAAATGCGAAGAAATCTCTTCCGGTATGATTGAAAACACCATCCAGAATTACTCTTATGCCCTTGTCGTGACATTTTTTTACAAACTGTTTTAAGTCCTTGTTGTCGCCAAGACGGGAATCGAGTTTTCTGTAATCGGTAGTCTCATAGCCATGTCCTACGGACTCGAATAAAGGACCTATATAAAGAGCATTACAGCCTAGTTCCCTAATGTGATCTATCCAGGGATTAAGTTCCTTTAGCCTGTGCGTAACACCGTCATACTTATTCTCTCTCGGAGCACCAAGAAGCCCCAAAGGGTAAATATGATAAAACACTGCTTCGTCATACCATGCCATTAAACTTACCTCCTCATAAAAGAAAAAATGTCAGTTTATATCCTTTCTGCTACAGCTTCTCCCATTTTCACGGAAGTCTCCATCCCTCTTCTCGTTTTTTCCAAAAGATAAGGCTTAACCTTAATTTTGTCCTTTGGAATCAAGACGATTATTGTAGAGCCACCATACTCAAAATGTCCTTTTTCCTGTCCCTTAATTACTTTGCCTGCCAAAGGCTTATCATTTACAATCCTTCCAACCAGCATGGCACCGACTTCCATCTGTACGCAGGTGCCAAGACCATTTGTGTCAATTATGGAATATTGCCTGCTGTTTTCCGTAAATACAGGTATTTCGGAAAGCGCAACAGGTCTTACGGTGTGATAAAAGCCTTTGATTTTTCTGTCAGCGTGCTTATGACCTCCGGAGAAATAAATATATCTGTGATAATGATCAACACATAATCTGTAAACAAAGCAGTAGCCTCCGTCAAAGCCTGCAGCCAGTTTCTTATCCCTTAAAAGACTTCTTATCGTGAAGGTGCTCTGCTTGGCATTTATTATAAGACCATCCGTTATCCGGTAAACCTTAAGCAGTCCGTCGCAGGGGGCTATAACCGCCTTTTCATCAGGGCTTATAGGCCTTAACCCCTTCTTTATTCTCCTGCAGAAAAAATCATTAAAGGAGTGAATATCATCAAGTATGTAGTCCTCAGTCCGTATCCTGTTTTTTACGGCAAAGGGACCTATCAGCAGCTTTGACAAAGATGAATCCAAAATTATTCCGGACAGATCCGACAAAGGCTTTAGTGTCATGGGTTTCAGGATTACTCTTCCGATTTTCGTTTTATATAAAAATTCAAGTGTATTCATATATTCGTCACAAGTATAAAAATCAATGTCGCAAATTCCACAGCGCCGATTATGGTAATACAGATAAGAAATTTCATACCGGGCTTTGGTATCTTAAAATTACCTATAAAAAGTGTGCCTATAATGAGCAGCACCCAAAAATAGAAAAATGTAAGATCTGCTCTTGTAAAATAATGCACAATAAGTGTCAAAGGAAAAATAATTGCAGCTGCGGTAACGGGAAGACCTGTGAAATATTCTCTTCCCTCCCTTTCCTTCTGAGCGGCTCTCTCAGATGCTGTTGAATTAAAATAAGCAAGTCTGACCAGAGCTGTAAGAATATAGAATGCCGCAATGGATAAGAGGATCACAACCATCCATACATTTGCAGTATTTGCGCTTCCTCTTACCACATCCCTGAATGCTCCGTTTACTCTAAGCTGGGCTATTCCCATGGATACGGGAAGTACTCCGAAGCATATAAGATCGGAGAGTGAATCTATCTGTGCACCGAATTCTTTTTCAAATTCCGTTCTGTTCTTTTTGGTCCTTGCGACCGTGCCGTCAAATGCATCCAGCAGCCCCGAGATCATAAGAAAAACAGCGCCGCCGTAAGGATGTCCGAGACCTGACATCGTAATAATTATGCCTATAGCACCTGAAATAGTAGAAAGATATGTGAGAATAACCGTATAGTCATATACACCTATCATCTTTTTTTCTTTTTCCATAAATATCCTCCAAGTGTTATCAGACCGCTTATCGTAACGCAAAAATAAAATGATATAGCACGACTGACCATATCAAGCTGCATCGCAGCCTCATGCGTCATTATCTTTGAAAATCCGTCTATCATCAGAAAATCCGAAATTCCCATTGCTCCAGGAATCGGAATAAAGTTATAGCCGATGGTAACAAGGCTTTGCTTGGAAAAAAGCGTTATCATATTGCTTTTATTTCCTCCAAGGCACAGATACATAAACATGGGAACCGCTATCTGCGATGCCCTCTGAAGAACGTTAAATATAAACGCCTTACTTAAAATTCTACTTTTTCCGGCAAACATCTTCGCGCAGTTTTCATAGTCTGCCTGTGTTTTATCCAGCTTCGAAAACACCTGATCTTTTACTTTAAATATATTCTTACTTTTCAAGAAGGTCAGCACCTTCCTGATAAAATCAAACACGCTTTTGCTCTTCTTAAGCAATAAATAAAAGAAATATGTAAGAGCTATAAGTATTACAAATCCCACACATATGAATATTCTGGCCACGCTTCCGAATTCTCTGAAAAAATCAGGATTCATAATTATTGATATAATTCCCAGAAATCCAATCGCACAGGTATACATCATCAGATTCAGTATAAGTGTCGCTGAAACCACTCCCGTAGGTATCCCGTCTTCATGCATAAAATACGCGCTTGCCGGCTGACCGCCTGTTGCTGAGGGCGTAATTGCAGAAAAATAAACATCGGCTGTACTGTAAATAATGCCCTCATGTATTTTTTTCTTATAGTTTATTCCTTTTAATATTGAGCATATGGCAACCGCTTCAAAAAACACATAACCCGCAGCACAGATAACCGCGATAGCAAGATATAACGGATTTCCACCTATAACAACTTTAAAAAGCTGTGAAATTGAGAGCGTTTTACTCTCCCTCAGTATTGCCCACACAGTAAATGCCGCAAGCAATAATGAGAACAGCATCCAAAAAATCTTCTTTAAACTGCTTTCTTCAATTTTAGACATCTAAAAAACTTGGCCTTTCTTGCGCCGGAAATAATACCCACAGATAATACTATTATACTAGTAAAAAGTTTCGCATGCAAAACTATCAGTAACAAAAAAGACTGCTGCACCTACTTAAGTGCAACAGCCGGTAAAGCAAAAGAATCTTACAGTTCTATGAAATTTCTTAACATGCGTTTTCCCTCGGGAGTCATAATGGACTCAGGATGAAACTGAACTCCGAAGATTGGATAATCCCTGTGCATTACAGCCATTACTTCCCCATCTGTGGTTGTGGCAGTTACCTGCAGTTCATCCGGCATTGTAGCTTCATCAGCTGCAAGTGAGTGATATCTTGCAACCTTCGTGATATCGGGGCACCCCTTAAACAGAGGGCATTCAAGATCAAGCCTTGCATCGGACTGCTTGCCGTGCATCAGCTGCTTTGCATAAGTGACGGTAGCTCCAAAGGAAGCACAGATGGACTGATGTCCGAGGCAAACTCCAAGGGTAGGGATTTTGGTTCCAAGGCTCGTTACCACCTCCATGCACACTCCCGCATCCTCAGGTCTTCCAGGGCCGGGTGAAAGAATTATCTTATCGGGCGCAAGTTTTTCAATCTCACTGACAGTAAGCTCATCGTTTCTTATTACCTTGATCACATCATTACCTTCGTTTTCCTTCTCCGTAACGATCTCACCGATCAGCTGGTACAAGTTGTATGAAAAACTGTCATAATTATCTATAAGCAAAATCATATCAGGTTAACCTCTCGTAACTATTATTCCGGTCAATTATCCAGTGCCTTTAAGGCTGCTTGGGCTTTATTCATGCATTCCTCAAATTCCTTTTCCGGAACTGAATCCGCTACTATTCCTGCACCGCTTCTTACAAATACTTTTCCGTTTTTCTTATAAACTATTCTAATGGCAATACAGGTATCCATATTTCCGGTAAAATCTATATAGCCTATTGCTCCCCCGTAAATTCCGCGCTTGTTGTTTTCAAGCTCTCCGATAATCTGACACGCACGGATCTTGGGTGCTCCTGAGAGAGTCCCTGCCGGAAGCACGGCTTCTATAGCATCAAGCGCATCCTTATCATCACGAATTTCACCGCGCACGGTTGAGCCTATGTGCATAACATGGGAATAACGCTCTATAGAGTGAAGCTTCTCCACCTGAACGCTTCCGAATTTGCTGATCTTTCCAAGGTCGTTTCTTCCAAGATCTACGAGCATATTGTGTTCCGCAAGCTCTTTTTCATCAGCAAGGAGTTCTTTCTCAAGCCTCTTGTCCTCTTCTTCACAAGCTCCTCTGGGTCTGGTACCCGCAAGAGGGAATGTATGAAGCACTCCGTTTTCAAGTTTAACAAGCGTCTCCGGTGATGCTCCGGCAACCTCCATCTCTGTTCCGGAAAAATAAAACATATAGGGTGAAGGATTAATTGTTCTGAGCATCCTGTAGGTTTCAAAAAGGCTGCCCTCAAAGGGTGCCGCAAAGCGATTCGAAAGAACTATCTGGAATATATCTCCCTCAAAAATATGATGCTTTGCTTTTTCTACCATGGCACAATACTGCTCTTTTTCAAAAAGCGGTGTAACGGCGCCAAGGAGTGTGCCTTTAGTATTCATATCCTTTTCACCATTGTGAAGAAGATCAGAAAGCTCCTGAAGATCTGCCTTCGCCTTTTCATAAGAAACTAAAAGCGCCTCGGTTTTGTTCTCAGCATCCAGCTTCATGTTCACAATAAGGATAATTTTCTGTTTGGTATTATCAAAGGCAATAACCTTGTCAAAAAGCATAAGGTCCATATCCATAAAGCCTTCTGTATCCTCAGCATTTCCTCTGACGCTCGGCTCACTGTAGCCAAGATAATCGTAAGAAAAATATCCCACCATTCCGCCTGTAAAGGTCGGCAGATATGACAGTCTTGGGCTCTTATACTCAGACAGGATGCTTCGTAGACATTCAGAAGGGTCACCTTCTATTTCCTTTGTTTCTCCGTTTATATCCGTTATTTTGATGACACCGTCCATACAGGTGATATCCATCTTGGGCTCAAAGCCAAGGAAGGTGTATCTTCCCCAGTTTTCGTTTGCCTGCGCTGATTCAAGCATGTAAACATGATCTGATGCTTTTTTCAGAATACGCATCGCTTCAATCGGTGTTATAAAATCGGATAGTATTTCCGTGCTCACAGGAATTACTTTGTAATCACCGGAAGAAGCTATTTTTTCTATGTCTGTAAATTCAGGTAATATTTTCATATTGATTCTCCGTAAGTTCCTACTTTTTATAGAGCTAATTATCAGCAGGCCACGTCTGTAAGTTCCGTGTCTTTGTAGGCGCTCTTCATGCTTTTAACAAATTCTCCCACATGAGAGGGAGCATTCTTTCCATACTGTTCAATAATTCGGACAATAGCCGATCCCACGATCGCGCCGTCGGAAATCTCTGCCATATCTGATGCCTGCTCCGGTGTCGAAATTCCAAAGCCTACAGCACAGGGAACGTCAGTAGCTTCTCTGATTTTTTCCACTATTCCTTTGACGCCTCTGTTTATTGATGTTCTTGTTCCTGTTACTCCAAGGCTTGAAACAATGTAAATAAAGCCTTTCGCATTTGAAGCTATTGTTGCTATCCTCTCCTCGGATGTGGGCGCAACCATTGAAATAAAATCTATGCCATATACGTCTGCGACTGTCTCAAATTCCTCTTTTTCTTCATAAGGAACATCGGGAAGTATCACCCCATCCATTCCGGTTTTTTTACAGTTTTCAAAAAATCTGTCCATGCCATAGGAAAAAACAACATTTGCATAGGTCATAAACACCATGGGTATTTTTACCTCAGCTCTTATTTCCTCAACCATCCCAAAGATATCGTCTGTTGTTATGCCGTTCTTCAAAGCCCTGATATTTGCTCCCTGTATCACAGGTCCTTCCGCTGTGGGATCTGAAAAAGGAATGCCAAGCTCTATAAGGTCAGCGCCGTTTTTTACAAGCTCAGATATTATTTTCTTAGTTGTATCAAGATCCGGATCACCGCAAGTGATAAACGGAATAAATGCTTTTTTGTTTTTGAATGCCTCTGCTATTTTACTCATGGATATCCTCCCCTCTGTAACGTGCGATTGCTGCACAGTCCTTATCTCCTCTTCCCGAGATTGTTATTACTATTATGTCGTCCTTACTCATGGTAGGCGCTAGTTTTATTGCGTGAGCAACCGCATGTGATGACTCGATTGCTGGAATTATCCCCTCTGTTCTTGATAAATACTCGAATGCATTTACCGCTTCATCATCGGTAACAGGCACATATTCAGCTCTTCCAATATCGTGAAGATAAGCATGCTCCGGTCCTACTCCGGGATAATCAAGTCCAGCAGATATGGAGTAAACCGGTGCTATCTGACCATATTCGTCCTGGCAGAAGTAGGATTTCATACCATGGAAAATTCCAAGCTTTCCTGTATTGACTGTAGCCGCTGTTTCAAAGGTATCAATTCCTCTTCCTGCTGCTTCACACCCTATCAGTCTTACACCCTCATCTCCTATAAAGTTGTAGAAGCTTCCGATGGCATTTGAACCGCCTCCGACACATGCAACCACGGCGCTTGGAAGTCTGCCTTCCTTTTCAAGGATCTGCTCTTTTATCTCCTTGGAAATAACTGACTGAAAATCACGTACTATTGTCGGAAAAGGGTGCGGTCCCATTACCGAACCAAGACAGTAATGCGTATCATCGATTCTTGTTGTCCACTCTCTCATTGCCTCGGAAACTGCATCCTTAAGTGTTGCTGTTCCTGTAGTTACAGGTATTACCTCAGCTCCAAGAAGGCGCATTCTGTATACATTAAGTGCCTGTCTTTCCGTATCCTCTTTTCCCATAAAGACCACGCACTCCATACCCATAAGAGCTGCTGCGGTTGCGGTTGCAACGCCGTGCTGACCTGCTCCTGTTTCAGCAATGAGTCTGGTTTTTCCCATCTTCTTTGCAAGAAGAGCCTGTCCAAGAACGTTATTTATCTTATGCGAACCTGTATGGTTTAAATCCTCTCTCTTAAGATAAATCTTTGCCCCGCCAAGATCCTTAGTCATCTTCTCAGCATAATAAAGTCTTGAAGGTCTTCCCGCATATTCATTAAGAAGCTCTGTAAGCTCCCTGTTAAAATCGGGATCGTTCTTGTAATGTTCATATGCTTTTTCAAGCTCTATTACCGCATTCATAAGAGTTTCCGGTATGTACTGTCCGCCATGGACTCCGAATCTTCCTTTTGCTACTGTCATTTTCTCACCTCATCTGTAACCAAATATTTTATATACTAAAACTGTTCTTTTACCGATTTCTGACGGCACTTATCATTTTTCTCATTTTTTCCTCATCCTTTATACCATCTGTCTCAATACCTGAGCTGACATCTATGGCATAGGGATGAATCAGTACCGCTTCTTCAATGTTGCCCCTGTTAATTCCGCCTGCAAGGAAATAATCCCGCTCTATCATCCGCAGTATATCCCAGTTAAAGGCTTTTCCGGTCCCCTGTCCGGAATCTACAAGAACCATATCAGAAGGAAATTCATTTATACCTTTTATGATATTTTCCAAAAGTCCGTTCTTTTCATCATCCGAAATGCTATCCTGTTTTATCTGAAAAGCCTTTATTATCTTAGCATCAGTCAGATCACGAAGCGTCTTTACGTATTCATCATCCTCCTGTCCGTGGAGCTGAATGATATCGATTATCCCGTTATTTGCAGCCTCTGCAACTTTACCGGGAGCTTCATCCACAAAGACACCTACCGCTTTAATGCTTTTATTTAATTTTTTCTTAAGTTCCCCTGCTTTTTCGAAGGTTACATAACGCTTACTTTTCTTATAAAAAACAAAGCCTATGTACTCAGGAAGAAACCCGTTTACTGCCTCGATGTCCTGCATTCTTGTAAGCCCGCAGAATTTAATCCTTGTCATTTGGTAAAACCTCATTCCTTACAGCGACTTGAATTCCTGCAGAAGTTTTTTTCTGTCATCGGCTCTCATAAGTGTTTCACCTATCAGAACAGCATCAACTCCGCCATCCTTCAGAGCCTTTACGTCACCGGCTGTTTTTATACCGCTCTCCGAAACATATATAACATCTCTCGGTATCATCTGACGGAGCCTCATACTGTTTGAAGTATCAACGGAAAAATCCTTCAGATTTCTGTTATTTACTCCGATTATTCGTGCTCCTGCCTCAAGTCCTATTTCTACTTCTGCCTCATCATGAGCTTCCACGAGGGCAGATAATCCAAGTTCATCACAGATGCCTATGTATTCCTCGATCTGTTCCTTTTCAAGAATTGAACAGATAAGAAGAACAGCTGATGCGCCGAGTACCTTTGCTTCATATATCATGTATTCATCAACCGTAAAATCTTTTCTGAGACATGGAATCTTAACTGCATCAGAAATCTCCGAAAGGTATCTGTCATCTCCCAAAAACCACTTGGGTTCTGTCAGGGCCGAAATGCAATCGGCACCTGCCTTCTCATAATCAAGAGCAATATCCAGATAAGGAAAATTCTCAGCGATCAGTCCCTTGGAGGGGGATGCCTTTTTACATTCGCATATAAAAGATAACCCTTCCTTTTTCAGAGCCTTTTCGAATGAGAAGTCTCCCTTTGGAAGAGCCTTAGCTTCAAAGTAAAGCTCTTCCAAAGATTTGTTCTGTTTTGCTTTTTCCACTCTGACTTTGGCATAGTCAGCAAGTTCATCAAGTATTGTCATTATGTACTCCTCATCAGGCACTGATTTCCTCAGCTCTGTTACTTACTTCGATAAGCTTTTCAAGTGTCTCCATTGCTTTTCCGGAATCGATGATCTCGCCAGCAAGCTTAACTCCTTCTGAAAAGCTTTCAGCCTTTCCTCCGATATAAAGTGAAGCTCCTGCGTTCATCAGCACCGCATTTCTCTTATGGCCTTTTTCTCCGCTAAGGATCTTTCTTGTAATCTCTGCATTCTCGGAAGGTGTGCCACCCTTAAGGTCATCCTTGGTGCATCTCTCAAAGCCGAAATCTTCGGGAGTTATTGTATAGCATTTATACCATCCGTCCTTTATCTCGCATACCTTGGTAGGTGCGCTCATTGAGATCTCATCGAGCTTATCCATTCCGTATACGACCATTCCTCTTTGTACTCCGAGACTTATAAGAACCTGAGCAAGTGGCTCAACAAGGTATTCATCATATACTCCGAGAAGCTGCATTTTAGGTGAACCGGGATTTGTAAGGGGTCCCAGAATGTTGAAAACTGTTCTGAACCCGAGCTCCTTTCTGATCGCTCCCACATACTTCATGGATGAGTGATATTTCTGAGCAAAGAAGAAACACATTCCGACCTCTTCAAGAAGTTCAATACATCTTTCAGGGCTCTGCTGAATATTTACGCCAAGCGCCTCAAGGCAGTCAGCTGTTCCGCAGCTTGAAGATGCTGCTCTGTTACCGTGCTTTGCAACCTTCATTCCTCCTGCTGCCGCAACAAGAGCTGAGGTAGTTGAAATATTGAAGCTGTGAGCATTGTCTCCGCCTGTGCCGACGATCTCGAATACATCCATTCCTGTGTCAACCTTTGTTGCATGATCTCTCATTGCTGCTGCACAGCCTGCAATTTCCTCGGTTGTTTCCGCTCTTGCGCTTTTTGTTGAAAGAGCTGACAAAAATGCTGCGTTCTGAGTAGGAGTTGTCTCGCCACCCATAATCTCATTCATTACTGCATATGCTTCATCATATGTAAGGTCCTCTTTGTTTACTATTTTTACGATTGCTTCTTTGATCATGGTCATTACCTCCCTTTTTGTACAATAATAATTGTCTGCATTACTCTCTTAATGTTCTGTCCGGAAGAATGTAATAAAAAAGTCCCTGACAGAAATATTTTTTCTGTCAAGGACGAATAATCTAAACTATCCGCGGTGCCACCTTGAATTCATAGCTAAAGCTACGCGCTTATCAGGATACCAACATATCCCCGGCAACTGACGTATGCCCTACGTTGCAGACTACCTAATGAAATTACTGTTCCATTTATCGCCCACACCCTCAGCGGTCCATTTGACAATTTGTTTCTTACCCGGCTCTCACCACCCCGGACTCTCTGTGAAGGCATCACTGCCGTTATCTCCGCTTCATCGGTTTAAAGTATTAAGTTGTAACAAAGTTTACTTTCAAATCACTGCCTTGTCAATCAATTTTATGAAATTGATTAATTTTGTTAGCAAAGAGATTAAAATAAATCAATATACAAGAATATAAAGCATTTATTCTAGCCGGATTTTTTCATATCTTCTTCCAAAAGTTCATCCACACGGTTTAAAACAATCTCCATATCTGAAGTTCCGTTAGCGCAGTAAACAGAACCTGTAAACATAGTGACACCTTTCTTTTCAATCATACGTCTTGCGCATTCAACATCATTATCAAAATATGGTTCTTCCGTTTCAAAGCCAAAGCACACAAATTCATTTCCGTTCAGACGATAAACATTTTCTTCTCCAAAAATTTCCATAAGGCTCCTGGCAACCTCTATAACTATCTTATCTCCGGCATCGTAGCCTTGTTCCTTATTTATTTCTTCAAGTCCCTTTATGTCAACCCGCATATATCCAAAGGTTCCTGCCATGTCCAGTCCGTTTTCCATAAATTTCCTGTATGCCATATGGTTTCTTGCACCGGAAAGGACATCATTATAGTTATAGTAGAACAGCCTCTTTTGCTCTTCTCGCTGTAAAATCAACTGTGAGAGGAAATATGATATCAGATTGATAATCTCTGAAATATCTATCAGTTTCACACGGGGAGCATCCATTACACCGCATATTCCCGTAAGCTTGCCGTTTATCTCAAGAGCACCTATTACAATATTCTCACCTCCGTAGTTTTTCATAAGATCATAAAAATACGGATTGGATGTTTTTAATTGTTCTATATTATTAATAATAAACCTTCTACCATTACTTATATACTTCTCATAGAGCTTATCCAGCACACCCTCATAGGGTAAATATACAAGCTCTATATCTTCAGCCGTTAAACCATCACTACTCCATTCATAAGAGCCACGATATTTACCGTTTTTCTGATCCTCAAAGATGAAAATTCTTTCAGCCTCAAGCTCTTTCCCCATAAAATCCAGCAAAGCCTTGATATTATATTCCGGCGAATCGGAAGAGAGGGCATACTGAAGAGCATGATTAATAAAGCGTTCCCTCTGAATCTGCGCATGATCCTTGGTCCACCATTTAAGAAATCTGATCATCATGTATATGACAAATATAACCATTCCAAACATGGTATATTTTCCCTGTACATCTGTCAGTGTCATACTGGTGAAATCTCTTACCAGATCTATCAGGCCGCAAACCAACACAATACCGATAACAAGGTATGTATTTCTCATTTCAACTTCCAACCCGTTACGTCTGCAATAATTGGCATTATTAACAGCGATAATCAACAAGATTATCATAATAATTACCAAATACGGTATCAGAAACAGCGAAAATGAGTAGCACATATCAAGATTAAGAATATATCTTGCTGCGATTATTCCAAATTCAAAAACTGCTGACATCCAGAAACCGATATGTTGGAATACATCATTTTTTTTGACCGTAAGTGAATTAAAGAAAGTTATGAGCGGATACCCCACAAGAAAAGGCAAAACCTTGTTCATGTCACGCCACGCATATATTGCCCCCGTCAAAAGCTGCATGATATTGGTATCTATAAAAAGCCATGTCCCGGCTATAAGGGATGTTACTCCAAGCGCCAATATATTAAAGGGCAGAGCATCCTTATTTGAAACTGCACAATATATCAATATCAGGATAATTCCAAAAAGTATCATTAGTGCACAATACAAACTGGGAACCATCATTCTCTGAAATGTCAGACGCATATAATCTGATGACGGACATATATACACATTTAATATTCTGCCTGTCTTTTGGCCTTCATAGCAGCAGCTGCTTACTATGGTTACCTTTTTTCCGGCATTTAAGGTTCCGATTCCCACTTCATGAAATACGATTCCCGTGCCGGTACCCGTAAGATTCGGCCTGGTTTTGAAGCTGTATGCCTCCTTATCATTTATAAGGACCTCAACATTTGTGTTCTGTGATTCAAAGCAAAGTGAATCCATTTCAGTCAGCTTATTCGGTAAATTTTTTTCAAGTCTGACCCGGCCGTTATAATTACCTGCAAGAACTTCCTCAATTCTCGGAATGTTTTCTTCTCCTACAGCCCAATTTTCCGAAAAACTGTCCGGCTGCTCTGTAAATCCGGATTTAAACAAATCGGTCCTAAGAGGTATAACAAAAAAAATCATTACCAATAGATTTCCGAATAATAAAGCATATATTCCTTTTATGACGCTCGTCTTTTTTTTCATTAGTATTCCTTCACAAACTTATTTATGACTTCATGGTAATATCTGTAATCGGCAATAAGCCTATCCGTGTTCTGTCTTATAAAATCAATGTCTCCGGCTTTTGCGGCATTTTCCAACCTGAGGGCTGACTTTGCCAATTCATCTGCGCCAATAATTCTTGCTGAATTCTTTAGATTGGATACTTTTGTCACATACTTTTCCCAGTCCTCATCCTTGTAGCAGTTTTCAATTTCCATTGCATTACGGTCAATTGTTTTAGAAAAAAGCTGCATCATTGCAAGCATGGTCTCTTCAGAGCCTGCATAATCAAGAGCTTTCTTATAATTTATTCCGCTTTGCTTTTCATCAGGCTTTAATATGGGATCGTTATATAATCTGTTACTTCTGTATTCATTTTTGTCTTCAATTGTATCTTCAGTTTTATCTTCCGCATTATCTTCAGCAGCATTGTCCGCGTTTTCTTCTGAGCCATCCTGTAATTTCATATTGGCAAAAGAGTCTTCGATTACATCTGGCTTTTTCTTCTCTTCCAGCATCATGCTAAGGTCGTAGGGTATGTCTCCCTTACCAATGAAAGACAAACCGATAGCTCCAAAACCACAGTTGAGGGTCATTGCCGCACAGACTTTCTTAAATATAATATTTTTAAAATTGACCCGTTTCCTTATTCTCTCTTCAATAGCTTTCCTCTCTGACTCTGTGATATCTATATATTCCACAAACAACAAATCCGTATCAGGATTCTCAAACCTGTTCAGAGCATGGTCAATATACTTTCCGTAGCAATCCTGTCTTTCTCCCATAAACAGACGCCAGACAGTAACCCTGTTGTCTATGATGCGCATAACAGGCTTTAAGGAAAATGTACTCATGATGCCATATATATTTCTGCCGATAATTCCACGTTTCATCATAAAACCGGCATCTGTTGTAATAAAACTGCATCTGATATTTTCTCTTGCTCTCTTCAGTTCTTCCAGAATCTTGTCGAGAGTTCTTCCCTGCATGGATCTCCTGTAAGCCAAAAGGACCAGTAGTCCCAAAGCGCATGAATTATATCCCGAATTAAAAACAATCACATTCTCATATGCCCTAGCTGCAGCTTTAGCATTCTCATACTCTTTACTAAATCCCGGAGCAAGCGTAAGGTAAATTATCTGATGAGCTTTTTTCATTATACGACCGAAAAAGTTCTCAAATTCCTCGACGGTTGGAGGTGCAGAATTAAATTCCATACCTTCACGCATATAGTGAATAAGGTCATCTGTACTAACCTCCTGACGGTCATAATATGTTTTACCTTCCGTTGTGATCGTAAAAGGTATTATGTCTATATTTTTTTCGTCTAACACTTTGGCAGGAAGATCACACATACTGCTGGTGCATATAGCAATAGGAAGTTTTTTGCTGTAACCGTTTGCGGTATTCATCTGAGCCGTAGTACCGCCAAATCCTTCCGTCCTGTTTATCTTGATTTCAGGCAAATGGCTTAGAAGCATGTCTTCAAGCTGTCTTCCGGTGACAGGTTTTACCAGATAGTCATCGAAGCCACTGCGGTCGTATAGCTCTCTGTTTTCGCTGTCTGCGTTAGCTGTAAGCACAATTACAGGAACTGTATTATTAAGACCACCCTCCTGATTCCTTATATTCTGAAAGCATTCAATTCCATCCATCTCCGGCATAAGATGGTCCATAAAAATAAGGTCATAACGATAATTGAGCGTCATAGACAGCGCTTCCTGTCCACTGCTCGCTGTATGTATAGTGATTTCTGTATCAGCAAGCAGCTTTTTTTCAACCTCAAGGTTCATCTCATTATCATCAACTATAAGTATTGCTGCTTCCGAAGCCGTAAAGCATGGAACATATTTGTCCGTTTCACGCTTGTTTCCGGATTTTACAAGATTGATTTCACCAATAACATCTTTTCTGGTCACCTGCTGCCACAGGGCCATCATAAATGTGGATCCCTGAGTATAAACGCTGTTTACTGTTATTCTTCCTCCCATAAGCTCAACAAGCTGTTTAACTATTGCAAGTCCAAGTCCAGTGCCTTCTATCTTACTGTTTTTTTCCTCATCTATTCTCCGGAAAGCATCAAAAAGATACGGAATAGCATCCTGTTTGATACCCATTCCCGTATCAGTCACAGAGAACAAAAGAAGTATCTGCTTATCCCTTATGTCCTCCTTCTCTACCGATAATGTTACGGTTCCCTCATTTGTGTATTTAACCGCATTGTTCAAAAGATTTATTAGTATCTGTTTGATGCGCATCTCATCGCCAAAAAGCTCTGCCGGAATTGACGGGTCGACCTCAACCTTAAGTTCAAGTCCCTTTTCTTCAGCACGCATCCATATCATATTTACAATTTCAGACAGCATCTTTTCCAGGTTATAGTTCACAGAAACTATATCCATCTTGCCTGCTTCTATTTTGGAGAAATCCAGAATGTCATTTACGAGCGCAAGAAGCATCCTGCCCGCACCCTGAATATTCTCAGCATCCTTTATTATCTCCTCAGAGGCATCCTCCTGCCTCAGAATAATCTCATTTAACCCAAGAATAGAGTTTATCGGTGTCCTTATCTCATGACTCATATTTGAGAAAAATCTGTTTTGTGCCAGGTTAAGTTCCTCTACCTTCTTTGTCTCCTCACGGGCTCTTTTATTTTCCTCCATGAGAAGCCATTCTTCAAACCACGCCATGACACAGCAAATAAATCCCACAAGTATCATAGAAATAAGGGAATCAATGTAAAACATACTCTCCTGATGCTTGCTTACCAGTTCAGGCCTGAAAAAACCATTCAGGTAAAAAATACAGGTCTCTATAGTGAGAACTATAAGCATCAGAGGTCTCCATTTACCACTTAACACAAGTCCTGTATAAAGATATGCGAAGATTATCCACAATACACCTCCGCCTCTTAAGCCTCCGCCAAAATAAAACAATATAGGCAGAAGTATGAAAACAATTCCAAGCACAATGAACCTTATAGCATACTTTACTTTATTCAGTTTTACTGCAATATATGTAATTACCGGAACAATTGCCGCGATAATAGCTACAGTTATTGTCTCAACAATATTCTCATCAAAAAATATATCGCCTATCAGTCCCAATATGATAAAGAAATCCGTTACAGATGTCAGCAGCAAAAAAACACGCTCTCTGAAGCTGCGCTTAGGGTCCTTGATCATATGAATCAGCCGGTTTAGGAAGCCAAATTTCATATTGCACCTCCTCTGCCACGGATATTGCCATTTCTCAAAATGCGGTTCATGACTCTCTCAAACGCATTTAGATTAATAGGTTTACTTATAAAGCCATCAAAGCCTTCCTTCAGGAACATTTCCCTTGCACCGCTTATGGCATTTGCCGTAAGGGCAATAACGCAAACACTCCTGTTGTTCTGTGCAGCAATCTTCCTCAGCTCTTTCATAGCTTCAATACCATCCATTTCAGGCATCATATGGTCCATAAATATGATGTCATAAAATGACTGTGAGTACTTGGCAATAGCTTCTGCTCCGCTGTTTGCGACCTCAATATTCATTTTGTATTCCTTAAAAAGTCCGCTGGCCACAACAAGGTTCATAGGTTCATCATCAACGATGAGGGCACGAAGTCCGTCAAGCACCGGCCTTCCTTCTTCAGGCAGGATATTGGCTGGATAAATATCTCCGTTTAACACTCTTAGCATCTGATACCCACTTGCAGGCTTTGCTATACGGATAATACCGCTATTCCTTGGACGCAGAAAATCATAGCGACTTGATACAGCCACTGTGATATTGCCCTGCGCTATTGTCTCAAAGTACTCAGGATCAAGGTCATATTCTTCAATTCCTATAAACACATGAGTAATCTTTCCCCTATCTATATATCGTTTCAACTCAGTCAGGCTGGGAACACCATAAAGATTAAGACGTAGTCCGGCAGCAAAGTTCGAGCCAAGTGCCTTGTAGTATTCATTAACAGCTGAATATTTGTACTTGTTCGGGATAAAATAGAATGCTATATTGATAAATCTCTTGTCAGCAACACTCATACACGGTGAATGATCGATTATTTCCTGAGCTATGCTGACACGTACGCATGTCCCCTTACGTCTCTCACTCTCAATACTTACAAATCCTTTCATAAGGCGTGCAAAACCAAATACAATGGAAAGTCCAAGGCCTATGCCGCCTGTGCTTCTGTTTCGCCTCTTATTTACCTGATATCGTCCTCTGGTTATTCTTTCAATATCACTTTCAGTCATACCTATGCCGGTATCAGATACTTCAATTGTAAGATTTATGCCATAGTCTTTTTTTATTCCTGAAATTTTCAGATAGACTCCGCCCT
Organism: Butyrivibrio sp. AE3004; assembly: GCF_000703165.1. Taxonomy (NCBI): domain Bacteria; kingdom Bacillati; phylum Bacillota; class Clostridia; order Lachnospirales; family Lachnospiraceae; genus Butyrivibrio; species Butyrivibrio sp. AE3004. The sequence goes on along the minus strand of NZ_JNLQ01000002.1, from coordinate 937,488 downwards.
CACTTGTAAACTTGAAGGCATTGTCCAGAAGATGATCCATTATCTTACGAATTTTTACAGAATCTCCCCGAAGACATGCGGGCAAATTCGGATCCAAATCGATAACAAATTCAATCTTGTCGTTCTTAGCGAAAATATTATAATTTGCTACTATATCATTCAGCACAGAAGAAATTTCATATCTGTCCTCCTCTAACCTTGCATCTCCTCTTTGTATCTCACTGTAGTCCTGAATATCCTCTATCTGCTGTGAAAGGCGTACTCCCGCATTCCTGATGGCGATAACATCATCGCTTCTTTCTTTTTTCAGGATGAGGGTGGTCATACCGTTTATTACATTTACAGGTGTTCTAAGTTCATGAGAAATGTTGACAAGAAAGTCTTCAAGTCCGATACTGTCTGTCTCCTCATTGCTGTATTTGCTTTCAAGCTCATCTTCAACAACGCGTTCACTTTTCAGTATAGTCTTAAGAGCTCTGTAGCAGCATATTTCCAATAATCCCTGAAAAACCAATCTTGAAATAACAATAGAATTAAACTCGATAGCATTGGTACCCACAGCATAAATTATCTGCATAAGCATAATTGCAAAGAATTCCCCCATAATGAATATCAGAAATTCTTCCCTCTTAAGCATTGCTGTAGTCACCATAAGCAGCATAGAGAAAATGACAGCATCATAGAACCCGGTCGCATGTGCGCCATGATAGAAAGCTACCAGCATGGAAAAGGATATATAGATTTTTTCCCTAAGGCGCATTTCCAGATGGTTTCTTACATGAATACCCCAGCAGATAATGATTCCCAAAAATATAAGCGGAGGCATCCAAAATTCCCATCCCTGCAGGATGCTTTCCAATAATACACCCATGCTGGCGGTGGTTATGATTATGATAACGGCATTATGTTTTTTGGTAACAAGATCGTTTTTATCTCCCACCGTTCAATCTCCATTTAAAGAAACTGTCAGAAACCATACCCGCCCAAAAAACATAATCATACACATAAATTTTACCATGAATAGAATTAAATAAGAGTAAACTTTCAGGTCCGTTTATTAGAAGAAACCGCTATTTATATAAAGATTTTATGAAAACTGTATAGAATAAAAAAGGGCAAAGATGGCATGAAGGCCATCTTTGCCTTTTTTTCACTGTTCATGTTATTTACAGATATCTTATCTCTGTAAGTGCTACCTGATCGCCTGTGAGCGCAACATAAATCTCCTCGGGATTATCGTAAACGTTTGTGACATTTCGTATTGAAATTCCACCATTTACTGTCGTAAGGGTGATCCTGTTTCCAAACCTGGTAAATTTCAGCTCACAGTCATAGCCCTTCTTGTTGAATTCCTTCCATACATCCCAATTTTCAAAATCATCAAGGATGTTTGTAACCATCTTATTTTCCGATGATCCGTTTGACTCCCAGTACTCACCATCAAGTCTTATAAGCGCAAACTCTTTGTAATTCGGCCCGTTTACCTTTTTATCATCGGAGTAGAAAAATATAATATGCGGACAATGCCACACAAGCCTGGCTGTAGGAAGACTCATGGCGTGGAAGTCAATTCTCATTCCATCCCTGATTGGAACACCGTCAGTGATAGCCATATGATAGCCGTCAACCTGTATGTTGGGAACATCACCGACTATCGTGTTGATATAGCTTATCTCCTCAGCAATTCGAGGGATATAATTTTCATCTATAGGCTCATCTGCCTTACTTATAACTACATCGGTTATATGACAATGCTCTCCTGTAAGGGAAATATACATAAACCTTGAAGCATTAGGAAGTGCAATGATCGCCTCCACAATCTTGTATTTACTGCTTATCGTGATCTTGGCATGATCCTTGATTTTTACCGCTTCAACATCATACTCTGTTACACTCTTTTTCTCTATAACAGGCCCCTGCTTCTCCAAGACCTTTATCTGAGTCTGAATATCCCTGGCTCCGCTGCAGACCTTGTTACCATCGAACCAAATTTCACCAAATTCAAAATAATTCAGTTCTTCAATCTTTTTGGCTTCATTGTAAATACGTCCATCAAGTGAATCGAACAAAAGAAGTGCAGGCATGCTGAATTGATTACCAAGATCTTCCTCTGTCTCACATTTCATATGAATTTTTGTAGTATATTGATTTATCAGTATTCCTTCTGATACTTCACTTCTGTATTCCACAGGATGAAGCTCATTTCTTCCCGCAAGCTCTTTTAAATTCGTCTTCTCCTGCATCTCGTATTCTTCATCGATATCGATAAGATGAAGCATGATCTTGGCGAATACGGGATCAAACTGTGTACCGGTTCCCTTTATTATTTCTTCCCTGACCTTTTCCTGCGGACTTGCATCTCTGTACTTTCTCTTTGAGGTCATCACATCATAGGCATCGGCAACCGCAATTATCCTGGCTATCACAGGTATGTCATCGCCTCTTAGCTTATCGGGATAGCCCTTTCCGTCGTATCTTTCATGGTGATATTTTGCCCCGATACTAAGATATGGGAACTCGGTAATACTTGAAAGTATTTCGCTCCCGATATATACATGCTGCTGAATTTCCTCATATTCCTCATCTGTAAGTCCACTTGCCTTTTCGATTATCTCATCGGAAACCCCGATTTTGCCTACATCATGCAATAGCGCAGCGTAATATACTTCATCACATTCCTTATCGTTCATGCCGTACTCCACGGCAATTCTCCTTGCATATTCCGCAACCCTTGAAGAATGTCCGTGAGTATATTTATCTTTTGCATCAATAGCGCTTACAAGAGCCATTGCAGTCTGATCAAAAAGGTTTTTTATGCTCTTTCGTTCTTTTCGAAGATAATCAACTTCTTTTTTATAAGCAAGTTCAGCCATGTCATTGAGATCAATAAGAGAAAACGTATAGATCATTATAGAGATCACAACTATCGTGATATTTGTGAGAGAAAGCCCGTATAAAAAAATCTGAGCCGCAGTAGCTATGATAGGAGCTGTCGCAAAAAACAGAAATCCTATCCGCAATCTCCTTCTAAGATTACCGTGATATTTTATTATCGTACATAAAAAGATTATCATTGTAGCAAATGGGAACAGGTAAAAAAACATAAGTCCCGACGCTCTATGATAATGATTGGTTTCATCAAAGGTATAAAGCCAGCCGGTAAACTGTGAGACTACAAGAAATAGCTCACCCACGGAAATAATAATCTCAACGATTCTTAAACTAAAAGGCACAAAGCCAAGACAATCCTTTTCCCTAAGGACATCAGACAGGTAGAGATTGAAGGCATGCAGAATCGCGAATGACATAAAGTACACAAGAAAGTTGGTTATCCTGACCATCCAGAAGCCAAGTGTTGATTCGTCACCGCGATAAATATACGCCAGTCTGTCAGCGATCATCAGAATCATCCCGGATAACTGAAGATATGCTATGCAAGCCTTTCTCCTTGGCGTCATATTTTTTGCTAATATGGTGTATGCAGCTGTTACCCCGCAAATCCCCGCGAGGACCAGCATAATATCCAATTGACATGCACGCAATAATTCAAACATCAGATGTTCTCCCCAAAGTTACTTTTATCTGTGTAATAAAAAGAAATTCTGAAGCTTATCCAGAAGTTCCTGTCTCCCTATAGTCTTAAGAAAATAACCCTCGGGCTTAAGAGAAACTACCGACATAACGCTTTCCTTATCACTTTTACCTGTAAGAAACATTACCGGTATATTCTTTGTTTCCTCATCACTTCTAAGCATTTCAAGAACCTGAGGACCGGTTGTAACAGGCATCTCGTGGTCAAGCAGGATTAAATCAGCCTTGTTTTTGCCAAGCCACTTAATTGCCTGCATGCCTGAGGTTGCCATTGATACCTTATATGTTTCACGAAGCCATTCTCTGACAAGTCCGAGATAATTTGCATCATCGTCCACTACAAGAATGCTCTTCTTAAACTCGCCCATCGCAGCCTTACTGAACAGCTCGTTTACAGTCCGAACAAACTCCGCATTATCAACAGGACGTGTAAAGCTCCGATAAACAAGGTCTGCCGGAACGTGATCTTCGATATATTTAATATCACTTTTCTCGCCGATGGGAATCATCTCCATATGGTCATCAGTCAGCTTATCAATAAGGAATCTGAGGACTTCTTCGCTTGGTCTGTCTCCGTCAGTCATATAAGGAACGATAAGGTCGCTTCCTTCCCATCCCGCATTAATACTGTCGATTTCCCATTTTTTAAATATACCGTCCATTTCCGCATCCTTTATTTTCTGGATGAGTACTTTGACGAGGAAAGTCTCCTTCTCTCCAATAACCATAATCCGGTTTTTTTTCATAATAACTCCTTATCCAAGCAGTTTTTCCATTTCATCCCAGCTAAAGGTTTTAAGCAGTTTCTCAAGTTCAGCGATTTTCTCTTTATCTCCATCAGGAAGCTTATAGTTCTTAAGTTCATAAAGTACCATTTCAACTCCGTCATAGTCCATCTGCGGTACAAGCTCTTTTAGCGCTTCGTATGCCCCCATCAGTTCATCTTCCGGTATAAACTCCTTTGAAGAATCATCTTCAGTCTCATTAGCTCCAAGTCCTTTAAGCTTTTCCTTATATGCTCTGTAATCAGACAGAAGCGTAGATGTATTTTCATTTATAAACTCAATATCGCCTTTGTTACCTGCATTCTCAAGTTTTTCCGCAAGTGCGGAAAGCTCCATTGCACCAACAATTCTGCAGGAGCTCTTAAGCGCATGTACCTTCACTGTAAATAATCTTATATCATTACTGTTATATGCTTTTTCAATAACCTCTGCGTTACTATCTATCGTATCATAAAATAGCGTTATAGAATTAATAAAAGCAGTAATTCCTCCGGAGTTTTTTATTCCAAATAAAGAAGATATGCCTTCTACATCATTAAGCCATCGTTTATCTTCAGGGAATTCCTCAGTTTCCACATAGGCTTCATTAACTTCAGGCTTCATCATTATCTCGGGAGGCAGATGCTTCATTATTGCTTTTTCAAGCTCTACGCTGTCCACAGGCTTTGGCAGATATCCGTCAAACCCTTTGGATTTATAGAAAGCAGATCCGCCTGCTGCCGCATTCGCGGTAAGAGCATATACAGGAAGATCAGGATGTGTTTCCCTAATGTGCTCAAGGGTTTCAATACCATCCATGCCGGGCATCATATGATCAAGAAGTACCAGGTTAAAGCTGCCGTACTTTATCTTTTCAAGGCATTCCTCTCCGCTTGAAGCAGTAGTTACGAACATCCTGGTAGCCTTAAGAAGTCCTTTTATAACATTCAGGTTCATAGGATTGTCGTCAACCACAAGGATCTCCGCATCCGGAGCTATAAACTGAGGTATGTACGGTCCGCTTATTGCCTTTTCCTCATGTTCAATAAACTTGCCTATTCCTTCAGGATCAACAATCTTCTGGTTCAGGGTAAAAATGAACTCAGACCCTTTTCCATATACGCTTTCGCACCAAAGCTGTCCATTCATAAGCTCTGCGAAACGCCTGGATATATCAAGTCCCAGTCCGGTTCCCTGAATAGCCTTGTTCTTTTCTTCATCCAGTCTTTCATAAGCTGTAAAAAGTTTATCTACATCCTCAGCCTTTACACCTATACCCGTATCCTTAACGGATATTTTTATACTGCAGGTGGCTTCCGTCATCTCTGCCACAAGCACCTTTAGTGTAAAACCACCTTCATCAGTATATTTAACCGCATTTGTCAAAAGATTAAGTATTATCTGCTTGATCTTTCCGGAATCGCCATAAAGCTTTCTGGGCAGTTTTTCATCTATATTGATCTCAAATGTAAGGTCCTTCTGCTCGCTACGCACCCGTATCATCGTAACTATAGATCTTATTAATTCAATAGTATCATATTCAGTCTCCACAAGGTGCATTTTGCCGGATTCGATTTTTGATATATCAAGAAGATCGTTTATCAGATTTAAAAGTGATTCTGTTGCACTCCTTATGTCAGTGGCATAATTTATCATTGAGAGAAAATATGGCTTTGGCACATCAGTCGGATCCTCTCTCATTATCATTTCATCCATTCCCATAATTGTATTTATAGGTGTTCTGATCTCATGTGAAATATTGGCCAGAAATCTGGATTTTGCAAGATTAGCTCTCTCTGCCTCATCCCTGGCTGCCCTTATCTGTTCATACTGCCTTCTTATGACAGTCCCTGTCATAACTCTCCACACGATAAATCCGACAATAATTGAAAGAGCAACAGCCAAAAGTATCCTGATAATCGTAAGCTCCACAAAATGAGGCTTTTTAACTATCCTGAATACCTTCTCCTGATAAATATCTCCGCTTGAAGGGCTGATTATCTGTATGTGAAGATTATAGTTTCCGTATTTAAGTCCTGTATATTCAAGAGCAGACAGTTTGTTCTGGGTAGCAGTAATACCGCTGTCTCCGGCACCATCAAGATACATGTGAACCAGGGGATTTGCCATGGAATAATCAAGTATTGCTGCACTTATCTGTACTCTTCCCAGATTTGAAGGCAGTACATAATCCCCATTTGCATCAGGCATGATCTCTTCACCATTTATTGTTATGGATCTTACTCCGATTTTTATTTGTGAAGACTGATCAAAAAAATTGTTTACATTAACACTGCATACACCGCTTCTTCCGGAAATATACAGTATTCCCGAATCACTCAAAGTGCTGTATGCATTGTCCGTAGGCACACTGGTAAGACCGTTTTCTATCGTACTTAATCTGTAATCGGTAACATTGTTATCAAGCATTTCCCGCACTTTTACAGTAAATACCCCATAAGCTGAAAGTACCCACAAAATATCATTATCATCAGAATAGACATCGCAAATATTATTAAACGGGAAGGTGTCTACATTCTTAATTTTACCTTCCTTCATATACTGAATGGAATTTGATGTAATAATCCAGTAAACACCGTGTTTCTCATCCCACTTTATTTTCAGGACAACATCACTGGTAAGACCGTTTTTCCGGTTTATCCTGTTTATTCCGTTCCTTGTTATTTCAAAAATGCCACCACCGTCGGTTCCGGCAAGAATAGTATTATTATCTCCCTCTTCAATGGTAAGGATTACAGTATTTGTAAGTCCTTCATTTTCACCATAGGTCTTCTTTACCCTGCCATCCTTTATTACGGAGACACCCCCATTAGTCCCCACAAGTACCGAGCGGTCATCTGTCGTCGCTGCGCATCTTACTTCATTGCTTGACAGGCCTACACCCTCTGTATAGCATTTTATGATATTGTCTTTTGAGTAATAGATAAGTCCCTTATCATCGGTATAAGTACATATCCACAAATTATTATCTTCATCACAGACTATACATCTGATTCTTGTCCCTTTAAGGTAATCTGTCAGTTCATTCTCCACGATCTGCTCATTAGCGTCTATTATCTGTAAGCCGCTATCCGTACCGATATACAGTTCATCATCCCTTATACAGGTGGAATTTACCACATCCTTTTGCTGATGAGAAATATCCGTAAGATTTCTGAAATTACTGCTGACAATTTTCATGACGCCCTGTCTTGTTGAACAGAACCACAGATTCCCCTGATAATCGGGAACCATCATCTCTATGGAGCTGTTTAACGGTATATCTGTAAGAACATGAAAGATTTTATTTTCATCAAAATATCCTATCTGTGTGTCAGAGTTTACCCATATTCTGTCACAAGCTTCGGTTATCCAATTAATCCCCTCCAAAGGAGCAACCGGGTATTCATTGTACCTTGTAATTCTTTTGCCGAAAGGACCGTAATATACTTTGTTTCCGGGACCCCCAAGATACACATAACCAGGGTGCTTCTGATCGGCATAAATAGTGGTAATGCCACCTATCCCCATGTCTTTTCCACTAATATATTCAGTCACTTCTCCTGCGAATATGCAAAAAGCATCTCCATTTCTGGTATTTCCGTAAACCTTACAGTCAGTATCAGTTGTCATCCTGATAATATACTGATTATCAAGGCGATTATCATCAATGGGATGAACCCTGTACTCTTCGTCAATGTACACAACACCGTCAGTAGTCCCTACCCACATCTTTTTATCATTACTCTCCCCAAAGCCTCTGATGGATGATGATGGTAATCCGTCTTCATCGGTAATATGTATAGTTTCTTCATCATCAAGTATTACAATTCCGTTATCGTTTGTTCCTACCCAGATTCTGTTATTTTTATCCTCATATATAACTCTCCCGTTAACGAGTCCCGAGGATGCGTCAAGTCTGGTAAAACAATCACCGTCATATTGAAGTATTCCGCTGTAACCACCTATCCATATATATCCGTCACTCTCTGAAAAAACACAGTTTGCATCAGATGTAGGAAGTCCGTTTGTTGCATCATAAAGAACGGATGCAAACCCCACTTCCGGTATCTGACCGGAAGCAGCATAACCACCACCCGTTTTAGCAATCTCTGCTTCCTCATGCTTATCCGTTGCAGCTTCATTAGAAGCACTCTTTACATATATCTTTGGAAAAGAACTCCCTATAAAAGCAGCAAAAAAAGCTGCTGCCAATATCATTCCCGAAATCTTTTTTATACTACCGGTCTTCATACTTGGTCTCCAAATTCAGATCACGTGCTTACATATTCTGATACTGCGCAAGCACAACCTTAACTTCTTCAATTGAGTCAAGAAATACCTCGACACATTTGGGATCAAACTGAGTCCCTGACCCCTCCTCCAGAATCTCTATTGCTTTCTCTAAAGGGAAAGCAGGCTTGTACACTCTCTTTGAAACAAGTGCGTCAAAAACATCCGCTACAGCCATTATGCGGGCAGACAGTGGGATAACTTCACCATGAAGGCCTTCGGGATACCCCTTTCCATCCCATCGTTCATGGTGATATGCAGCCATATTTCTGGCTTCCTTAAGATAATTCTCACCGCTGACAGTACTTATTGCATGCTCCATTATCTGTTTCCCCGAGGTAGCATGAGTTTTCATAATTTCAAATTCTTCAGGTGTAAGCTTCCCCGGTTTATTCAAAATTGCATCCGGAATATTTATCTTACCTATATCATGAAGAGGCGCCGAAGCTATAACATCAGACATATATTTGGGTGTGATTTTTGAGGCATAATAGCCTTTTTCCTTCAGTCCCTCCAATATAATCTTCACGTAAGCAGCAATTTTCTGGCTATGGGCACCCGTTTCGGAATCACGGTTTTCAACCATATCCGCCATTGTTATGATAAGCCCGTTCTGCATCTTGGCATTTGCCTCAGCATAGTAACGAATATCTCTCATCTGGTCTGCTGTGGCAAGCGCCATATGGCAGATAGATTTATAAAGCTTCTCAACATCATCCCCAGTTCTTATATCCAGTTCTCTTAAGCTTTTAACATTTTCATCAATTTTTTCCTGATCATCATTTTTTTCCATAAAGCCATCAAGGCAGGTTGTCATTGAGTTTATGGGATAAATCAGATAAAAGCCTGTCATCCACAGACCATAACCTATGATCAATATGAAAAAGCCTGAAAAAATAAGAAGCACTCTCAGGATAAAGACTCTCATATATTCACTAAGATATGATTCAGATACATCCGCTCCGGCATAGCCCACGCATCTTCCCTTGGCGTCAAAAATGGGTTCATACGCAGTTATCATGAAATCGAATGCATTTTCCTTTTCATAGGAATCTATCGGTTCACCTTTAATAAATGCATCCATATATGGTTCAAAGGATTTGTCCAAAGGGATACTTTCACCTATGTACATTTCGTTTCGAAAAGCTTCATTGGTATGAAAAACTATGTAACAGCCGTCTTTCCTTATCTGATATATGTATAAATACTCAATCCCCGGAACTGTTTCCGCGATTGAATGAAGGAGTGCATCGCTCTTTTTGTACTCGGCATTTTCATATTCCCCGGCACTTTTTTTACTGTTAAGATACCAGTCTATTGAATTGGGGTTAACAACCTGAGTAGCAAGCTTAGCTGCTCTTGCAGCATTATTTCGATACTCATTCTTCAGATTATTGTAATAAAGCCGTAATCCCGTAGTTCCCATAATAATGGCAATAGCAAGTGAATCGAGAATTAACATGGATGTTACTCTTCTTTGAAGGGATTTTTTATTCTTCAAATTTCTCTTCTTTATTTTTTCCCTTTCAGGAATAGGAAGAGGTTTCTGCTTCCATCCACAGTTAAATGCTGCTACTTTGTAATCATTCGGAATTAATTTCAAAATAGAATATGCAAAAAGAACAGAGATTATCTTGTCAATAAAATTGACGCCGACATTTACTATAACCGTTCCTGCAACATAGTTTAATCCAACCTGTTCATTCAAATATCCCGCCATATCCGATACTTCAACAAACTGGGGCTCTCCCAGGATCACCCATTGAAAAAGTATCCCTACAAGACCGGATATAAGTGAAATTGCGCAAATATAAAACACCGGTTTATATTTTTTTTTCTGTCTAAGCTTATATCCGAACAAAGCCGTAAGCTGCGCGATATTAATATTGATAATCATATAGTACACGGCAGTCGGATTAAAAATCATACAGAGCATATTTGTTGTAACAGCAGTAATGATGCCCGGGTAAAGTCCGCACAGAGCCGACACAGCAATCGTGCCGATAGTATCAAGATAAAGCGGAAGGTGAAAAACTGAAACAACATAAGACAATATCACGTTTATCGCAACGCCAACCGTGATATAAATGATGGAATTTCCTTTATTGAAATTTTTTGTTCTGATATCAGATAATCTTATCCTTGGATAGTTAAACTTCAAATTATGGTTCCTCCAAATAGCACAAAATGTCCAAGGCTGTTCCTTATTTAATTAAGAACCCCCTGGACATTATAATACATTTTTGGATATTTGTTATCTGTATGCCTATTTTCTGTCTTTTACAATAGGCTCAATCTGGGAAACCAGATTATCTATATGCTCAAAAACACTGCTCTTGGTTGTTCCAAGTGCATTTACTCTGTCAAGCTGACTAACAAGTGCATCATACTTATTATTGATATCCGTAAAGCTGTTTCCTATTCTTCCAAGCTCATCGGAAGCAGCGTCCGCAGTATCTGAGATCTCCTGCTGAACTACATTGGCGCCGTTTGCACTCTCAATAATTTCGTCAAAAGTAGCATTGGTTTCATCAACTTCCTGAATACTTCTATCCATTGCAGCTATTGAATTCTGCATGCTAAGTGAAAGCTTTTCGCTCTCCTCCCCTGCTGCATCTATAGAAGCATTAACCTGGCTTATCATGACTTTTATCTCATCTGCAAGCTCTCTTACCTCTGTTGCAACAACCGCAAAACCTTTTCCTGCAGCTCCTGCTCTTGCAGCCTCAATTGATGCATTAAGAGCAAGAAGGTTGGTCTGAGTTGCTATGCCGATGATTTTTTTCATGTAATCAGATATCTGATCAACTGCACTCTTGAAGTTTTCGAACCCTTGTGTCATTTCATCAAAGCTGGCTCTTACTTCGTTTGAACTTTCCTTGAGCTCTGAGACTTTATTCTGGGCATTCTGTACACTGTTTAAGATATTAACCTTAACATCCTGGAATTTGCCTGCACTTTCATTCACCGCAGCAAACATCTCATTAAAAGCATCCATCTCACTTCGAAGCTGTGTATTACTTTCGATAACATTCTCAATAGCCTCTCCCATGTCATGGATCTCAGTCAGCGCCGTTACTTCATTGTGAACAAGCTCCTTCTGAAAAGTTTTTATGGAGTCTGCAATATAGATAAGCGAATCTCTCTTGTCGTCATCAATCGAGGACTTCGGTACTTTAACCTCGTTTTCAACTTCTTCTGTTTTCTTTTTAAAGATATCTGTCAGCATATTAATATCTCCTCATCTGTAAACGAATGTTTATCATTCAAAAACAACGCATGTCATTGTCTGATTAACAAATTGAGTGTTGTAATGCTCTCCAAATCCGATAAGTCCGCAGGATGGTCCAAGCTGAGCGATTTTGCCAAGGTATGTATCCATCTCGCCTCTTCCGGATAAAACCAGATATCTGAATATGCAGTTAACGGAGTAAATACCCGATATCCTGGAAAAATCATTTCTGATCTTATCAATTGTATGCTGAGCAACCTCCATGGGTTCTCTCATTTCCAGAAGTGTAAGTATGTCCGAGTCATTTATCTGTCTGTAAAGGATAAGCCCGCTTCCGGATACGTCCTTGATGGAACAGATACAAACGTCATTTCCAACCATCTTTCCAAGAGGATTCTGGAAGGTCTGGTTAATTATATCTTTATCAGATCTTGCCCCGGTAAGGTCCATATAAACCTGTTTAGCGGATCTGCCGTTAAGTTCACCGAGATAATATTTTGCCTTATCGGTTTTTGAAGCAATAAGCTGTCTGTTATCCTTAGGTTCATAAATATTCTCTTTGTAGGTCTTAACTCTTCCGCCTTCATTCCTTACGATGGCATATACCATTGCGTCCTCGTAAATCTTTCCGTTTACTGAGACCTTTCCGCCATCACCGGTAGCGCCCATAACCTGAAGATTATGCTTATCAACAATTCTTCTGAGTGTAGTAAGAACAGCGGCATCATTTCCGGTACAGAAATCTATGATTGCCGTGTTTTCTTTTCCGGGCTTGATCTCCTCAATGTCTTTTTCAATTCTGTGAATATGTCTGGCAGGCATGGTAGATACAGACTCCAGAACGCCTGTCTTTACCTTAACACCTTCAGTAAATGCAGTAATATTAACTCCTTTTTCCGAAATAGCTGAATCATAGCCCATTCCAATACAGCCGATGCTGGGAATACCAGGGAATTTTTTCTCTATATCTTCCACATTTGCTTTGAAGTGATCGGCATCACTGGTAAACAAAATAAGCTTTGGATTGGACAGCCCCTTAGCTGCATCTGCCACATTTGCTGATGCATTTTTTCCTTTGTACATTTTCATAAGGCATTTTCTCCTGTATTTTTAAGAAAAAATAGTTAAACTCTGCTTTAATCATGATAACATTCAATAGTAGGCTCTTACAATTAGCTAAAAACTATATTTCATTAAACAATCTCTTAAAATTTCATAAATTTATATCCATAAATGTGATAAACTTAAGTTAAACATTTGTAGAAAGGAATTTCTTACCGTAATCATGACAAACGAAAAGGGGAATTCATTTGGAATACTACGATATTATGCGGCTTTCTGCGTAATGTATCTTCACTTTACAGGCTATATGATGAGCCTTGTGCCGGATCATGTAAGGGGCATAGGTGTACTTCGTTCTATCGTAAACTTTTATCAGCCTACGGTAATCATGTTTGCGATCAGCGGTTTTCTCATTTCGGCTTCCCTTGAACGAGGAGGAATGGATGCGAAAACCTTCGTAAAAAAAAGATTTTCCAGGTTATATCCGGATCTCTGGCTTAGCATGGCTGTGTATATAGCCGCTCTATATCTCATTATCCGCGATAAATTCGATTCATCGATCCTTAAATGGTGCTTTACTCAGGGTATCGGAATTGCAGGGACACCTTCCTGCCTGAAAGACTTTGCCACCGGAAGCATAAACGGTCCCATGTGGTACTTCACGGTCCTTATTCAGCTGTACATCTTAGTTTTTCTTTTTAAACTCATAACTAAAAACTCAAGATCATCAGTCCTTTACGGCATAACCTGCGCCGTTTTAGCCGTATGCAACATCATCTGTTCCATGTCGGTCTCAAAAATCGGAGATACCGGCGCAAAGCTTCTGGAACGCTTTTTTCTCCCGTATGCTGTCTGGTTTTTCATGGGAGTGTTTATTCAGACCTGCAAACTTCATGAAATAAAGAATATAAAGACAATTTCTCTCATAACAGTTATCATTCACGCTGTCATCAGAATAAGCGGCACTTATGATATCGGCTACTATACAGGGGTAATCACCGGTATCTGCACCTGTATTCTTACAATAGCCGCTGCCCATCTTCTTACCTGCACAAAAATAAAGACAGACCTATCATATGGAATGTATCTCTATCACTGGCTGTTTTTGAATCTCATCATTCATTATCAGCTATATGACAAATTCCACTGGATGGTCTGCCTTATAATCTTTACTTTATCAACTATAGTTTTTGCTTATATTTTCAGGGTAAAACGCAAGTAAATCTGCTGTTTACAATCTCACCGACAGGGCTGTTTCTTCGAACAAAATCAATTACAAGATCCGGCATCTCCTCAGGATATGTTCTTATTGTTTTGCAATTGCCTATGCATTCATATCCACCTGTTCCGGTAGCCCTGTAGTTGCTTGTAACAAGAGTGTACTTCTCATCATCAAGTATCTCCTGTCCATCAAGCTTTTTCAAAGTCACTACTCTCTCACCTACAGGCCTCGTAAGATCAAATTCGTACCACAGTCCTGCATAGTAATCGTAGTTATAATGTTCAACCTTTGGCTGAAGAAATACTTCGGAAATTTTTACCTTGCCCGTTTTTTCATCAATTGCGAAATATTCGGCGCATCTCTCAAGAGCTTTTCTGATAACTGCTCCGGTTACCTCTTTTACTTCCTCAGTATTCGCAAACTGATATATTCCAAGGATATCCCTTACTGTAATCTCCTTATGAAGTCCAAGGGGCTCATTTGCAAGACTGGTGCATGAAAAATCAGCTCCGGTAAGCTCCAGTTGTACCTGATTAAACATGGATGCAACCTTACTTCCGTTAAGTGCGGCTTCAAGCTTATCCTCGGGTTCAATCTCCTTTTCAAGACACCCTATAGGCTCATCAAGCCAGGTCTGAAGGTTTTCATTCATTTTTTCCATAAATGAATGTGACTGTAGGATTTCTCTGTAAGCTTCACCGGGGCTTTCTACCGGTCGAAGTTCTGATTTAACGGCAAAACAGCGTGTTGTAAGATTATCACTCTCTGTTCCTGGTTCGCCTGCTAAAGCATCTTCTTTATTCGCTTCAAGAACGCAGTATCTCATAGCCTTGTCCGGAGGTTGTACTCCGTATGTTCCGTCAAGCATTACTCCCTCGACTGCCATGTGCTGATGTCCTGTAAGAAGTATGTCAAAATCAAGCTCTCTTGCAATTTTACAAGCCTGATTCTCCTCAGTATCTGAAAGTCTGTTACCCGTTGCAAGGTCTTCCTCAAAACCGCCATGATAAATGCATACCGTAATATCAGACACATCTCTGATTTCATCAAGCGCATTCTTTAAGGCTTCAATCGGATCTGTTATTTCAAGCTCCGTCAGATTCTTCTCCTGCTCCCAGAAATTTACATATCCTGTGACAGCACCGGTTATACCTACTCTCGTGCCGTCTTCTAAAGTATGAATAACATGCTTTTTTATGCCAAGCTCACCTCTTTTGTCATTTACGTTTGCGCAAATAAGCTCAGCTTTCATTGCCTTTGCATAGTCAGCGATAGCATCATAACCAAAGTTGAAGTCATGATTACCAAGTGTATAGTAATGAAGTCCCATGGCATTAAAGCCCTCAGCCATCGGATTAAAATCGTATTCATCTCTGTGGCTTAAGTAGTATGAAAGAAGAGGCGTGCCCTGAAGAGAGTCACCTCCGTCAATTAAGAGCGTATTGCCGTCAATTTCGTCCTTTATCTGCGCTGCAATACAAAAGAGTCCCGAGTTTTCATCCTTATTTGTAGCATAATTAATCGGGAAAACATGTCCGTGTGTATCTGATGTAAAAATGATTTTCATATGTTGTCCTCAATTTCTTTTTAACATAAATCCCCCGCTACTAAAGCGGGGGATGATCTAACGCCATTAACCTCTGGTCAGTTTAAGTCTGATCCTTGTTGAAATGTACTCAATAATAAGAATCAATACAATAAGACCTGCAAGTATTGCACCTGCTTCATTCCAACGATATGCATTCATTGCAAAAATAAGTGGAGCACCGAAACCTCCGGCACCAACCATACCGAGAATTGTCGCATCTCGAAGATTAATATCGAATCGATAGATTGCAGTTGACGCAAAGTTGGGAAGAAGCTGCGGAAGTATTCCGAATCTTATCTTCTGCCACATATTAAAGCCTGACGCATCAAGAGCCTCAATTACATGTGTATCGATGTCCTCTATAGCTTCAATATACATCTTACTGATCATTCCTACAGAGCACACACCCATTGTCAAAAGACCTGCAAACGCTCCTGGTCCGGTAACTCTTATAAACATAAGGCCATACACAAAAGCAGGTACTGTACGAACAGCCATGATTATCATTCTGCCGGCAAATGCTATTGGCTTAGGTGTAAGGTTTGAAGCTGATATAAAAGCGAGCGGAATTGAAAGAATAGCTCCCACTATCGTACCGAGAAAAGCTATACATATTGTTTCCAGCATCAGATAAGGCACACCCTTATTGGAAAAGTCAAAAAGGAATGACAGATCCGGGTGAAAAATACCGGCTAATACATTAAGTGCTATCTGCCCGCCATCCTGCGTAGTTCCCGCTGTCTCGACAGCACTTCCGCTCCATACCATAAGACCGACGAAGATGACACCGATGGCAAGATTATACATCCAGTCTTTGGGGCGTTTTTCATATGCTTCTTTAATTCTCTGATTCATATATTTCTACCCCCTTCTCAGACAAGCTTCTTTCGAAGCATTCTGCTGATCGACTCAATTACAAATACAGCTACAAAAAGTGCTACAAGCATCATTCCAACGCTTGAATACTCTCTCCAGGATATCTTTTCATTAAGAACAAGACCGATACCACCTGCTCCTACATAACCAAGAACAGCTGCATATCTCACATTACCTTCAAAGTTAAAAAGGCAGTTTGAGAGGAAGAAAGGAAGAACCTGAGGAACAATGGCTGATACAAAAGCTCTTGCCTTGGTTGCTCCCATAGCTTCCATAGCTTCGAATGCCCCCATATCAACTGTTTCTATCTCCTCATAGGTAAGCTTTCCTATATAAGCGAATGAAAATACCGCAATAGCGAAAGTACCGGCAAGCGTTCCAAGTCCAAACACGAGTGTAGCAACAAGTGCCGTAACGAGTGTGGGGAGAGTTCTTATAAGAGAAAACATAACTCGAACAACAGACACTACTACTTTGTTGGGACATACATTTGTACTAGCAAGCATTGCAAAAGGTACGGAAAGAAGTGCGCCTGCAACCGATCCCAAAAGAGACATCTTTATTGTGTCAAAAAGCGGTCCCCAAACCTTGCTCATAAAATCAGTATTCGGAGGGAGCATCTCACCGAGAATTACAAAAAACTGTCCGATACGCTGAGATAATATTTTCATGTCAAAGCCTGTGATCTTGACTGAAAGAATACTCATAAGCAAAATAAAAATGAAGTATACCGGTGCGCGAGATGCTTTCTTCTCAGCTGTATTTCCGTTGGGAAGTGTATATACTTTGGGTTTGAAAATCTTATCGTATACGCTCACGGTTATCACCTCTTTTCATTATGGTCATTTGCATCCATAATATCCTCATCCGCACTCTTGCCTTTATAGATAGAAGCAAGAACTTCTTTAGTTACTTCAGAAGCGGGTCCGTCATAAACAATCTCACCATCTCTGATACCTACAACTCTTGTTGCATATTGAAGAGCAAGATCCACATGGTGAATATTGATAAGAATTGAGATGTTCATCTCCTCGTTAATTCTCTTAAAATCATCCATTACCTGCTTGGCTGTTACAGGATCAAGAGCTGCTACCGGCTCATCGGCAAGGATGATCTGAGGATTCTGCGCAAGCGTTCTTGCAAGTGCTACTCTCTGCTGCTGTCCGCCTGATAACTGATCGGCACGGACAAATGCCTTTCTCAGGATGCCGACCTTATCAAGACATTCCAAGGCCTTTATCTTTTCATCCTTTGTATAAATACCAAAGAACGCTCTGTACCAGGGCATATCAGGAACAAATGAGGTAAGTACATTGTTTATAACTGTGGTTCTTGTGATCAGGTTGAAGGATTGGAAAATCATACCTATCTTTCTTCTGAATCTTCTAAGCTGTTTTCCGGACAGACTCATCACATCAACATCATCCACGGTGAGTTTTCCGCTCGTAACATCGTGCATCCTGTTGATGGTACGAATGAGTGTGGATTTACCTGCACCTGAAAGTCCGATTATTGCTACAAATTCTCCCTGTTCAATAGTGAGATCAATATGCTTTAATCCCTCAAAACCGTTTGGGTATCTCTTTCCTACGTCTTCAAACTTGATCATTGTATTTCTCCTGTTGTTTTATAACATGTCATCCAAAATGCTCTGCTCAAAAAAAGGGAGGGCATTGTAAAAATACCCTCCCCGAATGTTGCTGTCAATTAAAAGTAATTGGTCGGTGTTAGTTCATTGACTTGATAAGTTCCTGAGCTGCTCTCTCAGAATCATAATCTGTAGGATTAGCTTCTACATAACCGTTGTGGTTATAGATAGAAATAACTTCCTTACCGGCATCACTGTTACCGATATTAATGAATGCCTTTGAAAGAGCTGCCTTGAAAGCATCATCCATGATAGGAGATGTCTTACTTACGCTTATTGTGTCATTGTAGATACCGTCTGTTACACCTATTACTGCTGTCTCATCCCAGATGCTGGCTTCTCTGCCATACTCTGTTGTCCACTTATCCTCGTTGTCACGTCTTGCATCTGCATAGCAGCAAAGAACGTCGATCTGACCTGAAGCAAGTCTTGCGAAAGCGTTACCGTATGAGTCAGCCTGTACAGCATGTGTAAGGTCTGTTACATGCTTCTCATAGTTTGCCTGAAGCCAGAGTGAAGGATAAATATATCCTGCTGAAGATGAAGAGTTCATTACGCTCCAGTTAAGGCCGTCAAGATCTTCCCATGTGATATCCTCACCTGCATTAACCTTAGCAGCTACTGCCTGTCCTGCCTCTGAAGGACCTGCGATGATAAGTCCGCGGTAGAAAGTTACCTGATCCTCTGTGGGCTCTGTGGGCTTATTGTCATTCCAATCCTTTGCATTGGGGCTCTCGATTGAAAGGCCGTCTCTTGTTGCTGTAAGAAGAACATCACAGCCATCATCATAAAGCACATATGTACCACCGGGAATAAGACCGATATCAATTGTTCCTGCTGAAAGGCCCTCACCAACTGCTTCGTAGCTTGTACCAACAGTGATGTCTACCTCGCCAACCTCATAACCGAGTGTAGCAAGCTCGTTTGTGAGAAGCTCCTTAAGGGGCTCTGTTGCAGTAACGATTTCATCAGGTTCACGTGAAGGTACAAATCCGATTGTAAGCTTGTCAATCTTAACATTCTCTGCGTTCTCTGCAGTGTCTGCTGTCTCTTCGGAAGCACCCTCTGTCACAACTGCTTCTGCAGTCTGCTCTGCTGTGTCTGCAGTCTTGGAACCGCATCCTGCGAGCATTGATACTACGGAAACACCGGCGATCATCATTGCAAATAATCTCTTCATAATTCCTCCTGTTCAAAAAACATTTAAAGATTTTTGTCCGTAAAAAAAGCTCATGCAGAAAACCACATGAGCTCCTTACAAATTACGTCGTAATTATATGTTAACCAAAAAACTTTGTCAACAAATCCCGTGTCCGTATTTTTTAAGATTTTATTAATCTTCACACCTTGGCTATTTCTCTGGTCGCAATTACACTAACGCCTGTTCCGGCAACATTCTCAATCAAAACATCACCTATATAAACAGGAGCTTTAGCGGTTGCAGCATCAATGTCCTTCATAACATCAAATATCTTGTCCTTAGGGATATCGCTTGCTGTTTTTACAGAAACTCTTTCCTTATCTCCGTCTGTTATTTTAACCGTACTGGTAACAATTCTTGTTGGATTTACAACTTCTTTTCTGGCATATATATCGCCCTTCATGCAGGTATTTCCCGTAACCCCGGTTACCTCACCGTTTTCCATAGTAACCGTAAGCTGGCATCCCATAGGACATCCGATGCATGTAAGTTCTCTTTTTTCCATGACTTACTCCTTCTTTCTTTTACATCCGTTTCTTAGCTTCAAAGACAGCTTTTTGCTCTTTCGTAAAAGCTTAAGAAAAAATGCGTTTAATTTTATTCCGCCTCAATCTTTACAGTAATTTTCTTAAGTCCCTCGTGTTCCTTAAGCTGGCTCTTTTTTAAGATGATCTGCTCCATTTCGCCGGGGGCCATGATTCTTTTCTGATTATGCAGGATGCGTTCATCATCAAAATATACACTTACAAATGAGTCTTTATAAACATCACCTACTCTGAATCTTACTGTCAGAAGGTCGCTCATGCGATCAAGGTTTATACTGCTTGGAACAGTGTATCTTGCCCCATCTGTAGCGGCAATTTCAATAAAGTCCTGATTCTCTGAATCTCTGCAGCCCTCATTTATGTATTTAACCGCATTTTCTCCGGCTCTCTTTGCTTCCTCCGAAACATAGTCAACAAGATCGTGCACATGAAGTACGTTTCCGCAGGCAAATACGCCGGGGATGTTGGTCTCAAGTGATTCATTTACCACAGGTCCTGATGTCACGGGACTCATCTTAACTCCTGCTGATCTTGAAAGTTCATTCTCCGGAATAAGTCCGCAGGAAAGAAGAAGTGTGTCACAGGTATATCTGATCTCAGTACCGGGAATCGGCTTTCTGTCAGGTCCGACCTTAGCTATTGTAACAGCGGTAACATGGTCCTTGCCCTCAATGTCAACAACAGTATGTGAGAGTTTGAGAGGAATACCATAGTCATCAAGACACTGAACTATATTTCTCTTAAGACCGCCCGAGTATGGCATAAGCTCTGCTACCACCTTAACCTTTGCGCCTTCAAGAGTCATTCTGCGCGCCATGATAAGTCCGATATCTCCGGAACCAAGTATAACTACCTCGCGTCCCGGCATATATCCTTCAATATTTACAAGTCTCTGGGCAGTTCCGGCAGAGAAGATTCCTGCAGGTCTGTAGCCGGGGATGTTAAGTGCTCCTCTGGGTCTTTCTCTGCATCCCATGGCAAGTATTACTGCCTTTGCGGGGATAGTAAACATTCCATCCTCTCTGTTCATTGCAGTAACGGTTTTGTCAGGAGCAATGTCCATTACCATTGTATTGAGCTTATATTCAATTCCAAGATCAAGTACCTGCTTTATAAATCTGTATGCATATTCAGGTCCTGTAAGTTCTTCCTTAAAGGTATGAAGTCCGAATCCGTTATGTATGCACTGGTTAAGGATTCCACCAAGCTCATGGTCTCTTTCAAGAATCAGTATACTGTCATTTCCAGCTTCTTTTGCTGCAACAGCAGCTGCGAGGCCTGCCGGGCCTCCTCCTACGATTACAATGTCATATGTTTTCATGAGTGGCTTACCTCCCCCTTAGTTCTCTCAAGAATAATGTTGGATTTTCCGCCGCTCTTTGTAATCTTTTCATACGGAAGTCCTAATTCTCTGTTAATTATTTCCATCGTTCTCGGGCTGCAGAAGCCTGCCTGACATCTTCCCATTCCTGCTCTTGTTCTGCGCTTTACTCCATCAAGTGATCTTGCACCCAATGGTCTGTGGATAGCATCAAGTATCTCTCCTTCAGTTATTGATTCACATCTGCAGATTATTGTTCCGTATGCCGGATTTTCTTTTATGAGAGCATTCATTTCATCGATTGACAGTCCTTCTGTACTCTTAACACCTTTTCTGGTAGCGATCCAGTCAGACTTTTCTTTAAGTCCCATCTTATCCTTAAGCATATTTCCTACCATTTTGCCGATAGCCGGTGAAGCGGATAATCCGGGTGACTCTATTCCTGCCACATCGATAAAGTTCTCTGCATCCTTAACTTCTTCAATTACAAATTCGTGTTTTTCGAGATGAGCACGAAGTCCTGCAAAGGATGTAATAACATTTCTCATGGGAAGGTTCTTTACATTCTCGCTAGCCTTTGCAAAAACTTCATCAAGTCCCTTTGCAGTTGTGTTAGTTCCTTCCTTATCCTCAATATCAATAGCTGTCGGACCAACAAGCAGATTTCCGTGAACAGTTGGAGTTACAAGTACGCCCTTACCGTATTTCGTAGGCTGCGGGAAAATTGTATGTGATACAAAGCCTCCGACTTCCTTATCAAGGAGGCAGTAATCTCCTCTTCTCTCGATAATATGCATCTTGTCAGCACTTACCATGTTGTGTATTTCATCAGCGTGAACTCCTGCTGCATTTACAACCACACGGCTTACATATTCACCGTTGTTTGTTCTTATATGCCACAAGCCGTCATCACACTTTTTGATATCTTCAACTTCTGTGTTAAATCTGAATTCAACACCATTCATATTGGCATTTTCAGCCATTGCTATATTCAGTTCAAAGGGACATACAATTCCGCCGGTAGGAGCAAAAAGCGCACCTTCAACATTTTCGGAAAGGTTAGGCTCAAGCTCAAGGGCTTCCTCTCTTGAGAGTATCTTCAGACCCTTTACACCGTTTTTTACACCTCTGTCATATAAGTCCTTAATACCGTCAAGCTCCTCTTTATGTACACAAACAACGAGTGATCCGTTTCTCTTAAAGGGAATATCGAGATCCTTTGAAAGCTGATCCATCATCTCGTTGCCTTCGACATTCAGTTTTGCCATAAGTGAACCTTCTTCAGCATCAAATCCGGCATGAACTATAGCTGAATTTGCCTTGGAGGTCCCTTCACATACATCTTCACATTTTTCCAGTACACATGCAGAAACATCGTATCTTGATACTTCTCTTGCCACGGCGCTTCCTGATACGCCTGCGCCAATTATCACTATATCGTACATAATAATCTCCTTAAATAATTATAATGCTGTGCTTTAGTTTCTTGCCCATCCTCTGGTTGAAGCAACCGCCTGTTTCCAGCCGGCGAGCTCTTTTTCTCTCTTTTCCTCATCCATTGTGCTCTTAAATTCTTTCTCGACAGACCAGTTATCAAGTACGTCTTTCTTGTCCTTCCAATAACCGACTGCAAGACCTGCAAGATAAGCTGCTCCCATAGCTGTTGTTTCAACGCAGCCCGGTCTTACAACATCCGTATCTATAATATCGGCCTGGAACTGCAAAAGGAAATCATTCTTTGACGCTCCGCCGTCTACTTTTAGACTTGTGAGTTTCTTTCCTGTATCAAGTTCCATAGCCTTAAGTACATCCGCAGTCTGGAATGCAAGAGATTCAACCGTAGCTCTTATTATGTGATATTTATTAACACCACGGGTAAGTCCGACTATCGCGCCTCTCGCATATGGATCCCAGTAGGGAGCACCGAGTCCCGTGAAAGCGGGAACAACGTAGCACCCGTTTGTATCCTTTACTCTTGTTGCAAAGTATTCGGAATCGGGAGCTGAATCTATTGCCCTAAGTTCATCTCGAAGCCACTGTATCGCAGCACCCGCAACATAAACCGAACCTTCTATAGCATAAGTTACTTTTCCGTTAATTCCCCATGCAATTGTTGTAAGAAGGTCGTTTTTTGAATAAACAGGCTTATTACCTGTATTCATCAGCATAAAGCATCCTGTACCGTAAGTATTTTTAGCGTCCCCTTCTTCAAAACAGGTCTGTCCGAACAGAGCTGCCTGCTGGTCACCTGCCGCACCTGCAATTTTAATCTCACCACCGAAGAATTCGGGATCAGTTACGCCGTAAACGCAGCTTGAGGGTTTAACCTCCGGAAGCATGCTCATTGGAATGTCCAATATTTCACACAGTTCTTTGTCCCATTCCAGAGTGTTGATATTAAACAAAAGTGTTCTGGAAGCGTTGGAGTAATCGGTCACATGAACCTTTCCCTTTGTGAGCTTGTAGATAAGCCATGAATCAACCGTTCCAAAGCACAGCTCCCCTGCTTCTGCTCTTTGTCTTGCCCCTTCTACATTATCAAGGATCCATCTGATCTTGGTTCCCGAAAAATATGGATCGAATTTAAGTCCTGTCTTTTGCTGGAATTTTTCAACGATTCCCGGAACATCTTTTTTCATCTGTTCTGCAAAATCCGCTGTTCTGCGGCACTGCCATACGATCGCATGACAGATAGGCTGACCTGTTTTTCTGTCCCAGACGATTACTGTTTCACGCTGGTTTGTAATACCAATAGCTGCTATATCTTCAAAAGTGGCATCTATTTTATTCATCGCCTCACGTGCTACCGACAGCTGAGTCTGCCATATTTCACTGGCATCATGTTCAACCCAGCCGGGCTCCGGAAAAAACTGTGTGAATTCCTTTTGCGCACAGGAACATATTGTTCCTTTCTGATCAAAAAGAATACATCTGTTGCTGGTTGTCCCCGAATCCAGCGCCATAATATATTTTGCCATTACTGCTATACCCTGCCTTCCTGTTTAAAAAAATAAACCTTTTTTATATGACTCATACCTTTTTTATTGTTTTTTTGCCTTTTGCTTTAGGCGGTACGAGCTTTTTTAATGAGGAAAAGTCTTATTGGCCCTTCTCATTTATTGCCTGTGTAAGAAATACTTCACTTAATAATACCGCAAGTCCCTCTATATGGTTTTCATTTACCGAAAGCTCTGATTTAACAAAGAAATCATCCGTCACAAGAGGATCGTAACCCTTATATGCCTCTATAAAACGCCCCGCGATTCCCGGAATATCAAACATGTAGCCCACAAGCACAACATGCTTCGGATCAAGAACACTTATGGTGTTCCTCAGGTTGTGAGCAAGCATATCAAGCTTTTCGGTGATTATCCACCTGACATTCGGGTTTTCCATCGTGATATCATCAATATCAACATCTTTTTTCTCAAGCGATTTTTTTATGTCATCCATTATTGCCTTTGTAGAAACATAGGTTTCAAGGCATCCCTTTCGGCCACAGTTGCAGCTGCGTCCATCCTTTACTGCAGACATATGTCCTATCTCCGCAGCCATCTTGTTTGATCCCTGATAGATTTTCCCGTCAATTACTATTGACGCACCTACACCGGGTCCCCATTTCAATACAAAAAAATTATTAACCGTTCTTCCGATTCCAAAGTAAATTTCTGTCTGTGCATATGCCTTCAGGTTGTTTTCAACAACAACGTCTATTCCCAGTTCTTTTTGTATAAGCCGTGCAACAGGTATGCTCTCATTCCATATACTGTAGGTATTAAGACTGATACCGTTTTTTCTGTCCACACTACCCGGTATAGTAACCGTCGCACCAAGAACCTTTTCCTTTGCGATTCCGTTTTTCCAGAACAGTCTCTGGCATTCATCAGTCACATTCTTGAAAAACTTTTCGGGATTTACATTTTTATCTGTCGGAATCTTAACGTTACAAAGCACTCTCCCCTTCATATCCGTGACAGATATGTAGGTAACATCCGACTCAACCGCTATGCAGAGAACGTTTCCGTATTCCGGATTTATATCAACAAGAATTTTCTTTCTTCCTACTCTCTTTTCTTCATTAGCTTCACCCAGTTCAACGATCAGTCCCTCCTCAAGGAGCTCTGAACAAATTAATGTAACAGAGGCGGCTGTAAGGCCAACCGTCTCTGCTATATCCTTTCTTGACATCGCTCCGCTGTTATTGAGCAGCAGAAGTATCGACGATCGATTACTGAGTTTTACATTTTCTAAGTTTATCCCCTGATATTTCATACCAAATAACTACGCTTTTATCAGTAGCGTACAACTGTAACATCAAGCATGTTTGCGAGTTTCTCAAGTTCCGTTGCTATATGTTTATATATTACAACGTAATGAGGCTCCCAACCATCCTTAATTGTCTCTTTTACAATCTTTTCTGCAGATTCGTTTGTCTGAACCACTATGGAGGCACCGTTGAACTGCTTTGGCTTATCCATTACGTTACCTTCTGCAATGAAAAATCTGAATTTTCCGTCAGGAGTACGACCTACTCTGAAAATAGTCGCTTCATCTGATGCCTTGCAACCAAAGTCCATAACGGGGCCGATCTTTCTGTTGGGATGAACTCCTACTGTCGCGCCGGTATCGCAGCGGGCAAGATTGCAAGCTGCCATTCCGCAGTGCCAGAAGGTTATTGAACTTTCCTTCTCATCCATTGATACCGGGTCTCCAAAGAATGTTGACTCATCCATAAAAGCTGTACCGATATACATTGAAAGTGCACCATATACATCCGACTCACAGCTGGCGGGAACATTCACTGCATTTAACAGTGAAAGGACCATGCACACAGGTGTTCCGAACTCTGTAAAGAAATCGGGCCAGCAGCGTGATGAGATCGCACCAATTTTGTTTTCCTTAACATAAGACTTATAAGCCTTATAGAGTCTTGCAAAATCTTTGATGTTGTTCTCGGGCATTTTATCAAGACCGACAACCTTTTCCTTTGCTTCCGCAAGGTCACCTTCGCATTCTTCATCTGTATATGACTTTGCCTTATTTATAAGTTCTCTTGCCTCAATAGAATCAAGAGTAACACCGAATTTACTTAAAAGCTCTGCATCAAGTGCTCTTCCGAAGCCAAAGCCCTGAGGAGTATGACCGATAGCAGCCATTCTGAGGTTTGTGAGCTGCTTTTTTACTACTGCCGCACGCACTGTAGCTTCGATTTCCTTCCTGACACTTTCTTCCGAAGGTGCACCGAAGACATGCTCAAATTTGCCCTGTCCTCTGAAAGCACAGATCGCATTTGCTGCTGAGTACGCTCCTGTAAGTGAGTTACTGCGAAGTCTTGTTCCGTCAATAACGGGCTCCCTTAATGTCCAAAGTAAAATCGGACAGCTAAATCTTCTTAATACTTCATATGCATATGCCGCATTTGCGAAGGTGATATTCTGCAGGATTACCAGATCGGGATTCTTATCCCCTACAAAATCCGCAATTGCATCAACCGTAAGAAGAATATCTTCCGGGACAATTATGTCCTTATCAATTTCCTTTAATAATTTTACTGAGTTATCGAACTGCTCATGTGCAGTTACCATCTCGTATGTACCAACTCCTATCGGCACATATACAGTCTGAAATTTCATAGTAATTATTTCCTCGTTTCCTAAGATTGGATCGCTGCCTTTTCTTCAGAAATATGCTCCTCATTTTCTGTTTCAGCATCTTCCTTGCTGTCAGAATCTTCATTTGCATATTCTTCGTCTGCCTTTGCAGCTTCCATTGCATGTTCTTTTGCCATTTCTTCTATCTGTGCCTGGTTCATTGCCTCAAAATTGTGTAATCTCTGTCATATGCCATAGATGCGGTGACAAAGTTCTTTTCCATGATGCTCTCCAGAATCATACCAAGCATCAGAGGTGTATTATCGATATCAAGTATTGTAAGCAGATAGCTGAATACAAGTATTGCTGCACAGATTACAAGCTCCTTGGTGTTTCCTGTTGATGCAAAGGATCCTGCAAAACAGAACATGATGATAAGCGGAGCAAGATATGTGTAACGAACCTGTACTATCTTGGCAACGGCTCTTGTCATTCCAAAAAGTATTACATGCATGTGCAGACTACAGCTTACGGAGATTTTGATTTCAGAAATGACGATTTCCACGAGCTGCAGATCTGGGAAGTACCGTAATTCATAAGAATTGAAACAGCAGAGGATTTTGTTTACTTGATACAAAGGTTGTCTGCGGGAAGTTGGTGTTGTAATAATCACCTCCGCTCATTCCGTCGACATCACCCTTCCAGGTAATGTAGGTGGTCTTATCCCTTCCTACTCCGGGTTCACCGGTCCACAGAGGGAAATGTCTGCCTCTCATATCGAAGTAGGACATCTGCTCTCCGCATCCGTATACATGCTCTGCAGAATCTGCGTTAACCCTTATCCAAAATCTGTTGATTTTTTCGTTTTTCTTTTCAAATCTGATAGTCGCAAGGTCTTTCTCCATTTTGACTTCAGCTGAAAGATCATCCCCAAATTCAAGATGAACACCATCTGATGTTTCTTTTGCTTCTGTTACAAAAAGAGGTTTTCTTTCAATAACATAGTCATCAATTTTGAAATTTCCTCTGTACATCAGGACATCTTCTTTTCCCTGACCTACATATACGAAGGGATGGTCTTTGCTACTCTCAAAGATTGTTTCCTTGCCGTTTCTAAGCTTGAAATCAAGCCCTGATAAACAAATCTCCATCTTCTGCTCCTGCTGTTTCTAATGAATCCTTATTCCCCTCATCCGTCAGCTTCGCTGACACCTTCCCCCCAGGGGGGAAGGCTTTTGTAGTTTTTCATTGCTGACATCTTCACTTCTTTTGGGAAGGCTTTTGTAGTTTTTCATTGCTGACATCTTCACTTCTTTTGGGAAGGCTTTTGTAGTTTTTCATTGCTGACATCTTCACTTCTTTTGGGAAGGCTTTTGTAGTCTTTCATTGCTGACATCTTCACTTCTTTTGGGAAGGCTTTTGTAGTCTTTCATTGCTGACATCTTCACTTCTTTTGGGAAGGCTTTTGAGGTCTTTCATTGCTGACATCTTCACTTCTTTTGGGAAGGCTTTTGAGGTCTTTCATTAGTTAATATTTTAGTTCTTTGTTTTCTCCGATAAGTCCCGGGAAAGCACCCTGTCTGATGAGCGGTTCTCTCTCCGGATGAGAAATTACCCATTTATTTCTCTGAAGAAGAAGTCTCTCTTCACCGCTTTCATTTTCGGGCTTTTTATCAAGAGGTGTGTTTGTGCCTCTGGGTAATATCACTATTCCCTTAAAACCTTCATCGCAAACTCTTACAGGAGAAAGGTGAAGTGTTGTCTGGAACATTTCTATCGCTGTTCCTTTAGGTACGAAGAAGACCCTCGCATCCTCTACCTTATATGTATTATCTTCTGCTATCTCCCAAGTGTGTCCGAGAACAAGCATAAAATCAGTAACAGCAATGTTTATCTCACTACCCTTGTGATATTCAAAGCCGTTATAAGTCGTATTTCTACCGTTACAGTACCCAACCTGAATCGGCATATCCCCATATAATAATTCCCGGACCTTTGACGCAGTACCAAGTTCTTCCATCTCAGGAACGGAAGCTACATATACGTTCCCGTTCTCCGGAATATCAGTATTCTCCTCCATAAACCTTATCATTTCGGAAAAATCGTACCCCTTTACGATGTTGCCGTAGGTTTTGAAGGCTTCGTCAAATACTGAAGTGATCTTTACGTCATTTACTTCATTTAATCTTTCAAGCATACCTTCTCCTCGCCAAAAAACGCCTGTTTTTATCTGTCTCTTACAACCTTGATGGTAGCTCTGAAATCTTCTTTTGCCATTCCTCTCTCAAGAGCTGTCTGATATACATTCAGCGCATTTTCTTCGCCAGGCATCTTAACGCCGCATTCCTTAGCAAGGTTTACACAGATATTAACGTCCTTTGCCATATTCTCGATTGAGAAAGCTGTTGTATAATCCTCGGCCTCAAGCTTCTTTGCCTGTCCGTCAAGATACCAGTTGGATGCTCCGCCGTAGGAAACTGCTTCGGTAAAATCCGGAATTGAAATTCCGTTTGCCTTTGCAAGTGTGATCGTCTCGTTAACACCATTCTGAATCTGTGATACCAGTGCGTTGTGGCAAATCTTCATTACAAGGCCCTTACCGTTATCACCCATGCGGATCACATTGCAGCCCATGTACTTAAGAATCGGAAGCATTGCTTCAAAGGTCTTTTCCTCACCGCCAACATAGATACCGAGTGTTCCGTCGATTGCAGCAGGCTTTGACTTAACAACAGGTGCATCAATGAACTGTGCTCCTGTCTTCTTTACCATCTCTGAAATCTCAATTGAAACACTGGGATCGATGGTACTCATATCAATGCAGGTCTTTGATGAATCAAGAACTCC